>NZ_JBVHLU010000018.1:0-150789 GCF_055558835.1 Embleya sp. NPDC025285 | reverse complement strand
CCTCTCCCCCCCTCCCCCCCCCTCCCCCCCCCCCCCCCCCCCTCCCCCCCCCCCCCCCCCCCCCCCCCCCCCCCCCCCCCCCCCCCCCCCCCCACCCCGGTCACGGACCGAGTCCCCCCAAAGCGGCCCGCGTTCGAGGCCACCCCGTCGCAGACGGTCGCTCCCCAGCCCGGCCCGCGTTCGAGGTCACCCCAGTCGCAGACCGGCTTCCCCGCAGCCCGGCCGGCGTTTGAGGCCACCCGGGCCGCAGGCCCGATCAGTACCGGTCCCGCACCGCCGCGGCCCGTCCCCCACCGGAAGCCGCAGCCGGAACCGCGGGAGCGTCGGGCGCGGAGCCGGCAAGCGTCGACCAATCAGGCTTCGCCCCGACGTCGTACGTCCGCAGCTTCGAGAGCACCGCGGGATCCTGGACGTCGAGCCAGTCCACCAGGTCGCGGAAGCTCACACACTTCGTCTCCGGCCGAGCGCACGCGGTCCGCATGGTGCGTTCGACCGCCTTCATGTAGATGCCGCCGTTCCAGCCCTCGAAGTGGTTGCCGATCATCAACGGCGCCCGGTTCCCGGTGTACGCGCGCTCGAAGCCCGCCATGTAGCTCGCGTACGCCTGCTCCTCCCACTCCTGGAACTTGGCCGGGTCGCCCTTGACCGTGCGCGACTGGTTGAACATCACGTTGTAGTCCATCGACAGGACCTCGAACTTGCGCCCGGGCAGCGGGATTTGCTGCAACGGCAGGTCCCAGATCCCGTTCACCTTGGTCGGCCACACCTGGCGCCCACCGGGCGAACTCGCGTCGTAGCGGAAGCCCAGCGACGGCGCGGCGTCGAGCAGCGCCTTCTGGCCCTCCAGACACGGCGCCCGGCCGCCGATGAGTTCCTTGTCGTAGTCGAACGGAAGCGCCGGCAGATCCGCCCAACCGGTGTTGGTCTTCCAGTTCTTGACGAACGCCTTGGCCTGGTCGACCTCGCTGCGCCAGTCGTCCGCCGACCACGAGCCGCCGCCGGTGGGGCCGCAGAAGTGGCCGTTGAAGTGCGTACCGATCTCGTGGCCCTCGTTCCACGCGGCGCCGAGTTGTTCCAGCGTCATCCGCAGGTGGACGTCGTCGAGGTAGCCGATGTCCGAGGCGCCGATCGGCTTGTGCGGCGGCAGGTACTTGGCCCGCTTGGCCTCCGGCAACACGTACACCCCGGACAGGAACAGCGTCATCTTCGCGTTGCTCTCCTTGGCCACCTGGCGGAAGCGGGAGAACAGCTTCTTGTCGTCCTCGCCGGCGCCGTCCCAGGAGAACACCAGGAACTGCGGCGGCGCCTGGCCCGGTGCGAGCTTCTCCGGCTTGAGCCGGCCCGGCTGCTCGCCCGTGCTCGACGTCGAGCCGTCGCCGATCAGGGTGACCGGCCCCTGCCCGGGCTGCACCTTCGGGGCACCCTGGGCGGGCGCGGCGGCCTTTTGCTTCGGGTCCTCGCCATGCCCACCGGCGAACACGACGAAGCCGATGGCGGCGACCACCGCCACCACCAGGACGATTGCGGCCACGCCGCGGGATGATCGCACGAATGCCCCAAATGATCGGAAATATAGGGAAATCCATTGCAGGCTAAATCGCCCATCGTCACGGTTGGGGATATGCCTGGCCGCGCGCACGATCATGATCACCACATGGGATGAAGGGGTACGGCCACTCGGCGGCAACGGGACCGCGCTCTTCGGCCGGCCGAGGTGTCCGTACGTCCCGAACGGGCTATGGATAACCGGGCCGGTGCTCGGGGCCGGGCACAGGGCGGCCGATCCGGAGGGACATCGATGCGCGAAACGCTTCGGGAGGCCAAACACACCCTGATGCCGCCGCGCGACGACCCGCACGGCCCGCTTTCGCCGCTGCTGATCGTGCTCACCGTGGTGACCGGCCTGGTCGACGCGCTGAGCTACCTCGAACTGGGTCGGGTCTTCGTCGCGAACATGACCGGCAACGTGGTCTTCACCGGCTTCGCCCTGGCCGGCGCCCCTGGCCTGTCGGTGTCCGCCTCGCTCGCCGCCTTGGCCGCGTTCCTGGTCGGCGCCGCCGGCGGTGGCCGCCTGGGCGCCGGGTTCGGCGATCGACGACTGCGCCTGCTCTGGGTCGGCTGCGCCCTCCAGGCCGTCCTGATCGCGGCGGCCCTGACCGTGGCCGCGGCGGTGAGCGGGCTCGGCACCGGCGCGCGGTACTCGCTGATCCTGCTCCTCGGCTTGGCCATGGGGCTACAGAACGCGGTGGCCCGGCGGCTGGCCGTACCGGACCTGACCACCACGGTGTTGTCCCAGACGCTCACCGGGCTGGCCGCCGACCTGCGCCGCTTCGGCGGACCCGGCTCGCGCGCGGGCCGTCGAATGCTCTCCGCGTTCGCGATGGCGCTCGGCGCGTTCACCGGCGCGACGCTGGTACTGCACGTACACATCCTCGTCGCCTTCGCCGCACCCCTGATCCTGCTCTTCGGCGCGGCAGTGGCCGGGTACGTCCTGGACCGCCGCGCCGGTCCGGCCGCCTCCGCGGATCCGGCTCCGGCTCCGGACGACGCCGCCCCGGACACCGGTTCCGGGCCACTCGTCGCGCCGGACGGGAAAAACATTTGAGGTCCTCGGCGTCCGAGGGTTAGCCTGGACCGGTCACATTGTCGTCCGTCTGGATGGTCCGTTGCGCATCTGAGGTCCGGACATCGCGCCGCTCGAGCCCCTGTGTGCTCGCGGTCGCGTCTCGACCTCGGTGTGGCCGTCCCGGACGATCTTTCACGTCCGGCCCCCTCCCGATCCCGCCGCGCGGTGTCCCACGCGATCCGTTCACCACGCGTCCATGGGAGCCACTCCATGTCATTTCCGACCGCACCGGCGATCGTATGTTCCGACCTGTCCTTCGCCTGGCCCGACGGCACCCCCGTCGTCGCGGGCCTCGATCTCGCCATCGGCGGCGGCCGAACCGGCCTGGTCGGGGTCAACGGCGCGGGCAAGTCGACCCTGCTCAAACTGATCGCCGGCGTCCTGTCGCCCACCTCCGGATCGATCACGGCCGGCGGCGACCTCGGCTACCTCCCCCAGCATCTGCCGCTCGACGCGGACCGTCGGGTCGACGACGTGCTGGGCATCGCCGGCACGCGCGCAGCGCTGCTTGCGATCGAGGGCGGTGACGCCGACGTGCGGCACTTCGACGCCGTCGGCGACGACTGGGACGTCGAGGAGCGGGCCCGCGCCGAACTCGACCGGCTCGGACTGCCGCACGTCGACCTC
The DNA here is from genome assembly GCF_055558835.1 of Embleya sp. NPDC025285. Classification (NCBI taxonomy): domain Bacteria; kingdom Bacillati; phylum Actinomycetota; class Actinomycetes; order Kitasatosporales; family Streptomycetaceae; genus Embleya; species Embleya sp. NPDC025285. The sequence goes on along the minus strand of NZ_JBVHLU010000018.1, from coordinate 147,536 downwards.
GATCGCACGGTCGGCACGTTGTCCGGCGGCGAGTCGGTGCTGCTCGGGCTGGCCGCGCTGCTGCTGCGCCGGCCCGACGTACTGCTCCTGGACGAGCCGACCAACAACCTCGACGGCTCCGCGCGCGAGCGGTTGTACGACGCGGTGCGGGGCTATCCGGGTGTGCTCGTCGTGGTCAGCCACGACCGCGTGCTTCTGGATCTGGTGGACCGGATCGTCGAACTGCTCCCGGACCGGGCCCGCACCTACGGTGGCAATCTGAGCGCGTATCTGGAGGTCCTGGCACAGGAGCGGGCGACCGCCGAGCGCCTGGTCCGCACCGCGCAGACCGATCTGCGCAAACAGAAGCGGGAACTGGCCGAGGCCCAGGTGCGATTGGCCCGCCGGGTCCGGACCGGCCGCAAGGCCCAACTGGAAGGGGGCGTGCCCAGGATCGTCGCGGGCAACCTCAAGCGGGCCGCCGAGGTCTCCGCCGGCAAGCTCAGGGGCACGCAGGAGGGTCGGCTCGACGACGCCCGAACGCGGCTGTCCGAGGCCAGGGACGCGGTGCGCGACGACAAGGAGATCCGCATCGAGTTGCCCGGGACCGAGGTGCCCGCCGGGCGCACGGTGCTCGTCGCCGAGGGTCTGAACACCGCGGATCTGCTGTACGGGCCGGACGGCCTGGACCTGAACGTGCGCGGTCCCGAACGGATCGCGCTGACCGGCGACAACGGATCGGGCAAGACCACCTTGCTGCGGCTGCTGACCGGGGCGGAGCAACCGGCCCGGGGCAGCGTGCGGATCGGCGTCGACGGGGTGCGGCATCTGCCGCAGCGGCTGGACATCCTCGACGAGGACGCGAGCGTCCTGGCCAACCTCCGCCGCTTCGCGCCCACGGCGTCTGACTCCGAACTGCGCGGCCGGCTCGCCCGCTTCCTCTTCAAGGGCAATCGCCCCGAACAGCGAGTCGGCACCCTCTCCGGCGGCGAACGTTTCCGCGCGGTCCTGGCCGCGCTCCTGTCCGCCGACCCGCCCCCACAACTACTGATCCTCGACGAGCCCACCAACAACCTGGACCTCGCCTCGGTCCACCAACTCGAACAGGCCCTCAACGCCTACCAAGGAGCCCTACTGGTAGCCACCCACGACCGCCCCTTCCTCACCAACATCGCCATCACCCGAGAACTCCCCCTCCACCGAGGCCACGGCCTCAATCCCCCCACCGAAACCCCAACCAACGCATGACACCACCCAGCCGGGCCGGCGCATGAGGCCAACCCAGCCTGCCCGGCGCTTGAGGGCAACTCAACCCGGCCGGCGCTTGAGGCCAACCCAGCCCGGCCGGCGCATGAGGCCACTCAGCCCGGCCGGCGCATGAGGCCACTCAGCCCGGCCGGCGCATGAGGCCAACCCAGCCCGGCCGGCGCATGAGGCCAACCAAACTCAACCCACATCCCGCGCAGACCCATCGTCGTTCCCCCGCCGAATCGTCCGAACCCGCGCGCCAGGCCGCCAAACCCGCAGGACGATCTCCTCGCCCTCCACCCCCACCCCACTCACCTCGTCGAGCTCGACCCGAAACAGATGAAATGGCACCGGCGCCCCCGTCTCGCCCGCGTACGGCCCCTTCACCGCGTCGTCCACGACCTCGACCGCCCGCCCACTCACCCGCACGTCACCGTGCGCCAGTTCGGCCCCCTCCCCCGGGTTCGCGAAGATCGAGAACCGCGGATCACGCAGCAGATCCCGCGCCTTCAACGAACCGGGCATCATGCCGAGCCACATCTGCTCGGACCGGAAATCCACCTCCAACCCGCTCAGCCGAGGCGAACCGTCCCGCCGCACCGTGCCCAGCACATGGTGCTTGTACATCCCGAAGCGCTCGCGCACCGTCGTCGCGAACTCCGGCTCGGCCTTCTCGAACTCCGCCCAACTCGTCATACGCACATCGTGCACCGCCATCCCTGACAACCTTTGGCAAGGATTCCGGGTTAGTTTCGAGTCATGCGATCCGGCCGACTGGTGGCACTCCTGCTCCACCTGCAGAACCGACCCGGCGGGGCCACCGCCGCCGAGCTGGCCGACGAGTTGGAGGTGTCGGTCCGCACCGTGTACCGCGACGTCGCCGCGCTCCAGGCGTCCGGCGTACCGCTGTGGACCGAGACCGGACCACGCGGCGGGATCCGGCTCGTGGAGGGCTGGCGGACCAGGCTGGACGGACTCACCGGCGACGAGGCGGCCGCGCTGTTCCTGTCCGGCGCGCCGCACGCCGCCGACGCGCTGGGCCTGGACACCGTGCTCGTCGCGGCGCAGACCAAGGTGATGGCCACCCTGCCCGCCGACCTGCGCACCCGCGCGGGCCGGGTCCGGCAGCGCTTCCACCTGGACGCACCGGGCTGGTTCCACCGCGACGAGGACGTCCCGTACCTCACCGAGATCGCGAGCGCGGTGTGGACCGGCCGCCGGCTGGATCTGCGGTACGCCCGCCGCGACCGCGAGGTGTCCCGCCGGCTGGACCCGTTCGGTCTCGTCCTCAAGGCCGGCGTCTGGTACCTGGTCGCCCGCCATCGCACCGACATCCGCAGCTACCGGGTGTCACGGGTGGTGGCCGCGAGCAGTCGGCCGGAACGTTTCGAGCGCCCGGACGGCTTCGACCTCGGCACGTGGTGGGCACACAGCAACGAGGACTTCGCCCGATCGCTGATGCAGTTCGCCTGCGTGGTCCGGGTGTCGCCGTCCGCGCTGGGCCGATTGCCGCGGATCTTCGGCCCCGTGGTCGCCGCGGACGCGCTCGCCTCGGCGGGGCCGCCCGACCCGGACGGGTGGCGCGAACTGCGGCTGCGCACCGAGTCCGAGGAGGTCGCACTGGGCCAACTGATCGGTCTGGGCACGCATATGGAAGCCGTGTCGCCGCCGAGCCTGCGCCGCGCGGTGGCCGGGATCGGCGCCGCGATCGTGGCCCACCATCGGACGCCGGAAGGTCCCTCGCAAGACTGACGCCACCCACCTCGGGGAGCGCGGCGCACCCGGACCCGACATTTGGGGAACCCCGGGTCGGATGCGGATCGTTGGCACGGGCGAGGTCCACACAGCGTGACGGATCGTCGACTCTTCCCCGGGACGTACCCCACCGGTACGGGGCTCCCCTTAGGGGAAGGGTCGTTCGGCGTACCCGGGGTCCTCCCTGCGTAGGACGGCCGGATCTGTCCTTGGAGAGGATTCGCCGGAGCCCCATCCCCCCTACGGTGATCCTGTGCACTGCAAACCGCGGAGCGCGCCACCCTTTCACCTCATCTGGGGGACAGACTCGTGACCACGGCCACGGCTGCCATGACCGACGCGGACTCCAGGGGCACCATCGCCGCCCGCGCGCAGCAGCTCACCAAGGCGTACGGCGAAGGCGAGACCCGAGTCGTCGCTCTCGACAGCGTGGACGTCCAGATCGGTCGCGGTCAGTTCACCGCGATCATGGGCCCCTCCGGCTCCGGCAAGTCGACCCTGATGCACTGCCTCGCCGGTCTCGACTCGGTGAGCGGCGGCAAGAGCTGGATCGGCGACACGGAGATCACGAGCCTGAAGGACAAGGCGCTCACCAAGCTCCGCCGCGACAACATCGGCTTCATCTTCCAGGCGTTCAACCTGCTCCCGACGCTGACCGCGCTGGAGAACATCACGCTGCCGATGGACATCGCGGGTCGCAAGCCGGACAAGGCCTGGCTGGACACCGTGATCGAGACCGTCGGCCTGCGCGACCGGCTCAAGCACCGCCCGAGCGAACTCTCCGGCGGTCAGCAGCAGCGTGTCGCGTGCGCCCGCGCGCTGGCCAGCCGGCCCGAGATCATCTTCGGTGACGAGCCGACCGGAAACCTCGACTCGCGCTCCGGCGCCGAGGTGCTGGGCTTCCTGCGGCGCAGTGTCAACGAGCTCGGTCAGACCATCGTGATGGTCACCCACGACCCGAACGCGGCGTCCTACGCGGACCGGGTCCTGTTCCTGGCAGACGGTCGAATCGTCGACGAGATGCTGCGTCCCACGTCCGACGCCGTACTGGAGCGCATGAAGCGCTTCGACGGCGCCCGGACCAGCTGAAACAGGCGGAGAGTCCCCCACCATGTTGAAAGCCACGTTCCGCAGCTTCCTCGCCCACAAGGGGCGAATGGTGCTGTCCGCCCTGGCAGTACTGCTGTCGGTCGCGTTCGTCTCCGGCACCCTGGTATTCACCGACACGATCACCAAGACGTTCGACGAGCTGTTCAAATCCACCGCCTCGGACGTCTCGGTCAACCCGAAGTCCGAGTTCGACAAGGACGACCTCGCGCTCACCGGGCAGACGCCCACGCTGCAGCGCTCGGTCATCGACAAGGTCGCCAAGGTCGACGGCGTCAAGGAAGCGCACGGCGACGTCAACCTCGAGTCGGTCACCGTCGTCGACAAGAACAACAAGTCCGTGGGCCCGTCCTCGGGCGCCCCGACCATCGCCACGAACTGGTACGAGACCGACCGCACCCCGGTCAAGGTCACCAGCGGCAACCTGCCCAAGGGCCCGGCCGAGGTGATGATCGACGCCGACACGGCCGACAAGAAGAAGGTGAAGATCGGTGACGAGCTGCGGGTGATCGCACCGATCGGGCAGTTCCCGGTCAAGGTCACCGGCATCATGACCTTCACCACCACCAACCCCGGTGCGGCCCTGCTCTCCTTCGACTCGGCGACCGCTTCGCAGCGGCTGCTCGGCGACCCGAACCTGATCACCTCGATCTCGGTCTCCGCCGCCGACGGCGTCTCCGACAAGGTCCTCAAGCAGCGCGTCGAGCAGGCGCTCGGCGACACCACGAACTTCGAGGTCAAGACGGCCGCGGAGTCCGCCAAGGACGCCGGCGACTCGCTGAGCGGCTTCCTGAACGTGATGAAGTACGCGATGCTCGGCTTCGCCGGTGTCGCCGTACTGGTCGGGATCTTCCTGATCTTCAACACCTTCTCGATGCTCGTCGCCCAGCGCACCCGTGAACTGGGTCTGATGCGGGCCATCGGCGCGAGCCGGGCGGACGTGAACCGCTCGGTGCTGGTGGAGGCGGTCCTGCTCGGTGTGGTCGGCTCGACGCTCGGTCTGTTGGCCGGTCTCGGTCTGGCCGTCGGGCTCAAGGCGCTGATCAGCGCGGTCGGGATCAACCTCAAGGGCACGTCCCTGGTGATCAAGACCTCGACCCCGATCGTGGCCTACCTGGTCGGCGTGATCGTCACCGTGATCGCCGCGTACGTGCCGGCCCGCCGCGCGGGCAAGGTCGCCCCGATGGCGGCCCTGCGCGAGGCCGGCGCCCCGCCGCAGAAGTCGATCAAGACCCGCTCGATCATCGGCCTGGTGCTGTTCGCCCTGGGCGCGCTCGCACTGGTCGCCGGCGCCACCGCGGACAGCGGCAGCCAGGGCGGCGGATTCCTCGGCCTGGGCGTGATGTTCACCCTGCTCGGCTTCATCGTGCTGGCGCCGCTGCTGGCCCGCACGGTGGTCCCGGCGCTGGCGTCCTGGTACCCGAAGGTGTTCGGTTCGATGGGCCGGCTCAGCCGGGAGAACGCGCTGCGCAACCCGCGCCGCACCGGCGCCACCGCGTCGGCGATCATGATCGGCGTCGCCCTGGTCAGCGGCATGGCGGTCGCGGCCTCGTCGATGTCGGCCTCGTTCGACAAGCAGATCGAGAAGTCCCTGGGCGCCGACTACACGATCCAGTCGCTGGTCGGTACCTTCCCGGAGGACGTCGTCCAGGCGGCGAAGAAGACCCCCGGCGTGGGCGAGGTGGTCAGCCAGACGCTCAGCAACGCTACGCTCACCGCCGACGGCAAGAGCAAGAAGGACTTCGTCGTCGGTTCGGACCCGGGCATGGACGACACGCTCAAGACCACCTACCTCCAGGGCAGCGGCAACGCGGCCATCTCGGCGGGCAAGGCGGCCATCGGCGAGAACTTCGCCAAGGATCACAACCTCGGCATCGGCGGCAAGATCGAGATCGCCTTCCCGAACGGGCAGAAGACCACGGTCGAGGTCGGCGCGATCCGCAAGAAGTCCGAGGGCGCCGACATCGGCGCGGGCGACACGACGATCATCCCGAACACGGTGATGAAGCAGTTCGTCCCGAACGTGCAGTACCAGATCATGATGGTCAACGCGGCCTCCGGTCAGGACGCGTCGAAGGTCGGCGCGGCGCTCAAGTCGGCGCTCGATCCCTTCCCGCAGGTCAAGGCCCGTGACCAGAGCGACTACAAGGAACTGATCGGCAAGCAGATCGACACGTTCCTGTACCTGATCTACGGTCTGCTCGGCCTGGCGATCATCATCTCGATCCTCGGTGTGATCAACACGCTGGCGCTGTCGGTGGTCGAGCGCACCAGGGAGATCGGCCTGATGCGGGCGATCGGCGCCTCGCGCCGGCAGATCCGCCGAATGATCCGCCTGGAGTCCATGGTCATCGCGACCTTCGGCGCCCTGGTCGGGCTCGCGCTCGGCATGGCGTGGGGTATCGGGGCCCAGCGCCTGCTCGCCAAGCAGGGCCTGGACGTCCTGGAGATCCCGTGGGGCACGGTGATCGGGATCGTGATCGCCGCGGCGGTGGTCGGCCTGCTCGCCGCCGTGATGCCGGCCTTCCGGGCGGCGCGGATGAACGTCCTGCGGGCGATCGCGACGGACTGACCCGAATCGGGTGTTCCACCCATGAAGCAGCCGGCTCCCCATCCTCCCCCCTTGGGGAGCCGGTGACCGAAGAGCCCCCCGAACCACCTTGCGCAGGTGGTTCGGGGGGCTCTTCCATGCCGTCGCGGTGGTGGCGGCGGCATCGTCCCGGCGGAGCACCGTCGGGTGGGCGCGGGCGGGTGCGCGGGCCGGCCGGCGGTTTACGGCCGGGTGCTCTTCAGCGCCTGGCGGCAGGCCTGGTCGGCCTGGCGGGTGGTCTCCGGGAGGCGATAGCGCGGGGTCAGGGCCAACACGTGCGCGCAGGCCGTGTCCAGGTCGACACCGTGGCCGATCGAGACGAACACCGGCTTGATCGCGTCGCGGGTGCGCAACACCCGCCCCACCACGTCTCCTTCGTACACGACGTCGGCGGCGTCGCCGCGCTTGTCCCCCGGCGTCTCGTAGGTGCCGACGAAGTGCGTCTTGCCGACCCCGACGGTCGGCAGCCCGGTCAGCACGCCGAGGTGGCAGGCCAACCCGAACCGGCGCGGATGGGCCAGCCCCTGACCGTCGCACACGAGCAGGTCCGGTGTGGTGTCCAGCCGTTCGAGCGCGGCCGACAACGCCGGGATCTCCCGGAACGCGAACAGCCCGGGCAGATACGGAAACGTCGCCACGCCGTGCACCACCGACCGCTCCACCACGGCGTGCGTCGAGGCGTCCAACACCACCACGGCGGCGGCGAGTTCGTCCGAGTCCTCGGCGTAGGCCACATCCAGCCCGGCCACGAACCGCACCTGCGCGGGCCCCGGCCCGGGCCCGACCGTGTCCACCAGCGGCCGCAATCGATCCTGCACGGCCAACCCCTCGGCAGCCGTGCTCGGCCAGGGCTCGCTCGCGTCGATCGCGAAAGAGGTGCTCATCCGCGAAACGCTACCGCCCGCGCGCGACCCTCGGTGGTGCGGCCGATATCCCCGACCGCACCACCGAAGGTCGCGCTCGACGCTCACCGCCCCGGCAGCGGGACCCGGGCGTGCACGCCGGTGCGGCTAGTGCCGAACTCGGCGGCGGCACCCAGGTAGGCGCGGGCCTGATCGCGCGTCAGGCCGTGGCCGCAGCACAGCAGTTCCTCGCCCTGGGCGGCGCATCGACGCAGCGCGAGGGTCGGATCGGCGCCGATGCCCAGCGGGATCAGCGCGTCCGCCGTGCTCACGAACGGGCCGCGCGGGTTGCCGAATCGCGCGCGGGCCCGCTCGTACGGGATCACCTCGACGCGCAGAGTGACCTTGAGCGCTCCCTCCAGCGCCGCGCCGTGGCCGTGTGCCAGGCGGGGGCCGCCGAGGTAGAGCAGCGCGCCGGCGGTTTGCACCGGCAGGTGGAGCGTGCTGCCCGCGCCCAGGATCGGCAGGTCGAGATTGCCGCCGTGTGAGCCCACCCGGGTGGACAACCGGCGCAGGCCGTCGGAGGTGGCCACACCCAGTACCGCCAGACTCGGCCGCAGTCGCAGGGTCGGGTCGCCGGTCGCGGTCGGGATCCGGGCCCGACCGTCCCGGATCGCACACACCGTGACCGGCGGCGCGCCGCGCCCGCGACCGTGCCGCTCGGTGAGTACGCCGTAGGAGGTCCGCGGGCGCAGTTCGAGCAGGTGCACCGCGAGGACGTCGCCCGGGCGGGCGCCGGCCACCGAGATCGGGCCGGTGATCACGTGCGGACCGTCCACGGCGCGGTCGTGCGCGAGGTCGGAGGCGGCCAGTGCGCGGTGGTCCTCCGGGACACGATCGGCCCGGATGTGGTGCCGGCCGAAGAAGGCCACCGGGTCGCGGCCCTGGTCGCCGAGCAGGCCCTCGTGCGAGACGGTGTCCGCGGTGAGCGTCTCGCCGGATTCGACGAACGCCACCGGCCGGTCCCGGGCACCAGGCAGCCAACCCCACAGGACGGTGCCGGGCCTGGACGACAAATGTTGCCGGTGCCGTCGGGGACCCGGTACGGCGACGGGGCGCGCCTCGGTGATGGTCATGGGGTCGGTTGTACGGGTTCGCCGTTGCCGGTCGGCGTCGCGCACGTTACGTGCCCGTTTCGCCCCCGAAGGGGTGGTCCTTAACGGCGCCGAAACGCCGCCGCAACAGCGCCCGGTCACAGTGGGTCGGGCGGCGCGGCGACGCGGTATCGGGGCGTTTCCTCGACCCCGCGTCGGATCGGGGTCGCGGATTCGAGTCCCAGGGGGTAGCGATGAGCGACACGATCACCCTGTTCGGCGCCACGCTGCCGGACGGGCGTACGCGTGACGTGGTGCTGCGCAACGGTCGGATCGGGGTGCTGCGCGAGCCGGGTCGGCCGTACTCGCGGGCCGGCTCCGGGCTGGATCTGACCGGCTATCTGCTGCTGCCGGCTCCCGCCGAGCCGCACCTGCACCTCGATCGCGCGCTGACCTGGGAGCCGGTGGGCTCGGATCCGGACGGACGCGACGGCGCGTGGCGGTCCTGGCAGGTGCGGCCCGCCCGCTATCGACCCGGCGATCTGCGCCGGCGCTCGCGCGAGGTGTTGCGAACGCTGGTCGTCCGCGGGGTGACCGCCGTGCGCACGCACCTGGACATCGGCGAGGGCCGCACGCCGCTGCGCTCGGTCGAGGTGATGGCCGAACTGCGCGCCGAGTTCCATCGGCTCCTCGACCTCCAGATCGTCGCCGTCCCGACCCCGGGGACGAGTGATCGCACGATCGTGGACGCGGTGGGCGCGGGCGCGCGGGTGATCGGCGGACGACCCAGGTTCGCGCCGGACTGCCGGCAGGAGATCCGCCGGCTGCTGCGGCTCGCGGATCGTGTCGAGGTCGGGCTCGACCTGCACCTGGACGACGGTTTCGATCCGCGCCTGCTCGTGGTCGGCGACCTGGCCCGGCTGTTGCGCGCGTCGGGCTTCGACCGGCCGGTCACGGCCAGTCATCTGGCCGGCCTGAACCGGCTCTCGCCGTCCGCGTTGGGTCGGGTCGGCGAGACGATCGCCGCGTCCGGGATGCGCGTCGTGGCGTTGCCGTCGGAGCGCGGTTGTGGGCTGCCGATCCGCGAACTGGTCGCGGCGGGCGTCACGGTCGCGGCCGGCGGCGACCATCTGCGCGACGCCGGGCACCCGATGGGTCTGGCCGACCCGCTGGCCACCGCCGCCGCCACGGGGTTGGCGCCGGCCCGGGCCTGGGCCGCGGTGGCCGGGCACGCGCGGGGCGTACTGGGCGTGGAGGCCGGCGGTCTGGAACCGGGGGCCCGCGCCGACCTGTTCGCGGTCCGGGCGCACTCCCTGCCCGAGGCGCTGCGCACCCGCCCGCAGGACCGCGTCGCCATCCGTGCCGGCCGGGTGGTCGCCGGCAGCACCCGCCTCGCCCGTCTCGCCGGCACCGCGCGACCCGGGCGAACGGGCCGCGCGGTGCCGGAGGCCGCGTAGCTCGACCCGGACCGGCGCCGAACGCGGGCCCGCACGCCGCCGGGCGAGCCGTTGCCGCCGACCCGGGAACACCGTCGCCCGACCGGCGCGGCAGGGCCCCGACGGACATCGAACACGATCGCCGGCTTGGTCGGGTCAGGGACGCGCTCGGATTGCCGCCGGCAGCGCCATGAGCGCGTCAACGGGTGGGCCGGGCGGGCGGATCCGGGGGGAGGCTGGGGGTGGTCGAAAGGAGGCCGCCATGTTCGCCGCAATTCGTCGGGTCGACGGGATCCGCCGCACCGCCTCGATCCGTCGGGCCGGTGCCGCGCTCCCGAGGGCGGTCCTCGGGTCGTCGTGGTGCCGATCATGCGGATGGACGACGCCGCCGTCGCGGAGCTGACCGCCGCGCGCGGGACGGCCGGGCGGGCGATCGCCGTGCACGTCACGCACGCCGGTGAGCGGGTCGCGCGGGACGCGTTGGTGGCCGCGTGGGAGGCGTCCGGGGTGGACGCGCCGTTGAGCGTGGTCTTCGACGAGCACGATCGGCTCGTCGAGGCGCCGGCCGGCATCGTCCGAGGGTTGCCGGAGCGGCGGGTGGCGGTGTTGTTCCCGGCACGCGCCGAGCCGGTTCGCACGCGCGGCCGGCGGCACGACGTCCTGGTCGAGTCGTTGCGCGCCGAGGGTTGTGCGATCCGGGTGGACCGCGCCGAGGCGCGTGCCCTCGTCTCCCGGGATCCGGTGGTCACCGCCGCCTGACGTCGGCCTGCGGATCCAGGACGACGCGGTCGCCGCGTTCATGCTCGGCGGCGCGGACCCCGAGCGGGCCAGGCAATACCGGTACGTGTTCGCCGCCGCCGTACTGGGCTGGTCCGCGATCGAGGAGGGCGGACGCTTCCCGGCCGATCCGCCGATGGACTTCGAGGTGCTGCTCGACGTCCCGATGCGCGGCTACCAAGCCTGAGCCCGCGCCCGACGGGTAGACGCCGCCTCGTGAACGAAGTGGACGAACGAGAAGGGCCCGGGCCCGGCACGAGCGGGAGCGCCGGGCTGCCCGGCGACGACAGCGACACCAAGGGCACGGTCCTGGTCGCGCTCGGTGCGAACCTGGCGATCGCGCTGGCCAAGGTCGTCGGCGGACTGATCACCGCGTCGCCCGCGCTGCTCTCCGAGGCCGCGCATTCGGTCGCGGACAGCTGCAACGAGATCTTCCTGCTCGCCGCGATCCGCCGCAGCAAGCGCGCGCCCGACGCACGACACCCGTTCGGCTATGGCAAGGAGCGTTACTTCTGGTCGCTGCTCGCCGCCGTCGGCATCTTCGTGATGGGCGGCTGCTTCTCCTTCTACCAGGGGCTGCACGCGATGCGGGAGTCCGGCGAGGAGAGCCCGACCGGCTACCTGGTCGGCTACGCGGTGCTGCTGGTGGCGCTGATCGCCGAGGGCGCGTCGCTGGTCAGGGCGGTGCGGCAGATGTACCGGGACGCGCCGAGCGGTGCGCGCGGGCCGCTGGCGAAGGCGCGGGCGATCCAGGACCCGGCGCTGCGCACGGTGCTCGCCGAGGACGCCACCGCGGTGCTCGGCGTCACGCTCGCGCTGATCGGGATGGCGCTGCACGAACTCACCGGCAACGTGGTGTGGGAGGGCGGCGCGTCGATCGGGATCGGTCTGCTCCTGGTCTACGTCGCCTATCGGCTCGGCATCGCCTCCCGCGACCAACTCATCGGCGAGGCCGCCGACCCGGCGCTGCAACTGGAGGTACAGCGCTTCCTCGACGAGCAGCCCGAGGTGGACACGGTCACCAAGGTGTACACGATGCGGATCGGGATGGGACAGGTGCTGCTCGCGGCACGCGTGGACCTGACCGAGGGCGTGGACAGCGAGGACGTCGAGATCGCCGCGGTGCGGATCAAGGCCGCCATCCGCGAGCGATGGCCCGAGATCGAGCAACTGTTTCTGGACATCACCGACGCGGGCGAGCACGATCGGGACCGGGCCGCGGCGCGGCGCCGTGAGCTGGAGGAACAGGTACGCGTCGCCGATCGCGAAGGGTGACCGTTTAGGCTGCCGGGGCGTTGTGCCCATCCACCGGAGGCCGAAGTGACCGAAAGCAGAGCAGGCGGATCACCCGCGCGACGTGGCCCCGGCGAGTTGGAGTCCGAGATCCTGTCGCTGCTGTGGACGTCGCCGACGGCGATGGGCGCGGGCGCGGTACAGGAGCAGTTGTCCGGCGAGTTGGCGTACACGACGGTGGTGACCATCCTGTCCCGCCTGCACGACAAGGGCGTGCTCCAGCGCACCCGGTCGGGCCGCTCGTACGTGTACGCGCCGGTGTACGACGAGGCCGGGCTGGCGGCGCGACGCATGCGGCAGGTGCTGGACAAGGAGGGCGACCGGCAGGCGGTCCTCGCGCGGTTCGTCTCGGACCTGTCCACCGACGACGAGGCGCTGCTGCGCCGACTGCTGGACGAGAGCGGGTCGTAGCCGCGTGCGTTGGATCGTCTACCTGCCGTTGCTGCTGCCGATAACCTCGGTGCCCGTGGCCCGGCTCGCGGCCGACCACCTCGCGCCGCGCCGGGTGGTGGTCCTGCTCACCGCGCTGACCTCGGTCCTGGCCCTGTGCGCGACCATCAGCCTGGGCCTGCTCACCGTGGTGGGCACGGCCCAGCTCCCGGGGGTACCGCTGCCCGATCACTGGTCCGATCCGCAGGTGCGGGCCTCGATTCCGAACGTCCAGGTGATCGGCTCCCTGGCGAGCGCGGCGCTGACCTCGGCGCTGCTGTGCGCGGCGGTCGTCCTGGGCCGCCGCCGACGCGCGCTGACACTGCTGCGCGCGGGGGTGCCGACGGCCGGCGGCACCGAGTTGACCGTGTTGCCCACCGGACCGCCGACCGCGTTCGCGCTGCCGGGCAGGCGGCCTCGGATCGTGGTCTCGGCGTCACTGCTCGCGCGCTTGGACGCGGACGAGCGGCGAGCGCTGCTGGCCCACGAGCGGGCGCATCTGAGCGGCCGGCACGATCGGGTGCTGCTGGTCGCGACACTGGCGATGTGCGCGCATCCGCTGCTGCGGCCGATGCGCACGGCGATCGGCTACGCGCTGGAGCGCTGCGCGGACGAGGACGCCGCGCGCGTGGTGGGTGACCGTCGGGTGGTGGCCCGCGCGGTGGGCAAGGCGGCGCTGGCCGGACCGGCCGCACCGCGTGGCGCGATGGCCGCGACCGGCGGCCCGGTCCCGCGCCGGGTGGCCGCGCTGCTGGGCCCGTCTCCGACCGACCGCTGGCCCACCCCGTGGAGCCGCCCCGGCGCGGCCACCCTGATCGCCCTCGGCGGCGCCGCCCTCTCCACCTGGGCCACCTGGGACGCCGCCATCGACCTGCACGCCATCCTGCGCACGGCCGACCACGTGTTGTGAGGCCGGCCGCGCGATCAGTACATGGGAAAGTCCGCCGTCGCGATCGAGAAGCCGAACCGCGGCAGCGGTACGTCCTGGCCGAACGCGTAGGCGGCTCGCGCGGTGTAGCGACCGCCCTTCGGCTCGGAGTACACCGCGATCGTGCCCTGACGAGGGTCGATGATCAGGTAGACCGGGATGCCCATGCGCGGGTAGTCGCGCAACTTGGCCTCCCAGTCGTTCTCCGGGTTCGACCGTGAGACGACCTCGACGGCAAGCCGCACGTCGGCGGCCGGCACATGATTCTCGACGGTGAGGAGATCATCCTCCGGAAAGACGCAGACGTCGGGATTGCGCCTTATCAGGTTGGCGTCGTCCAGGACGTCCATCCCCCCGTGAACCGCCATCCCGGCCCACTCCTCGCGTCCGGCGATACCGCGCTCGATGCGCATCCGCAGCCGGCGCACGATGAACTCGTGGATGCCGGACGGGCCGGTCATCATCACGAGCGTGCCGTCGCTGATCTCGATCTTGTAGTTGGACGGCGTGCGGACAGAATTGGCGATGGCCGTCAGCCGGTCGAACTCCTCGCGGTCCATGTCCCCCATGGTAGGTCGCCGGGCTTCGCGACCATGGTCCGTCCGTGCGCCACCGAGCACCCGGCTCGTCACCCCGGTTTCCGCGCCGCGAGGCGTTTGCTCGCGACGTCGAGGAGGCGGCGCAGGTCCGCTTCGCGGGGGAGTTGCGCCGGGAGCCGTTCGCCGTACGGCAGGCGGGTGCGGGCCTTGCGCCACAGGCGGTCCGGGAGGGTCCTCGGGTCCTGGTGGTAGCGGACCTTGGTGAGCAGTTGGCGGGCCTCGGCGTCGGCCGGGTTGAGCGCGAGGGTGACCGCCAGGTGTTCGGCCGCGGTGTTCCAGCGGCCGCGCCGGGCCGACCGGACCGCGTCGTTGAAGTGCCGGTCGGCCAACTCGACGAGGCCCGCGAGCGCGCCCAGGTCGCCGCCGCACGCCGGGCAGCGCTCGGTCAGGTCGGCGATCCGGCGGCGGCACAGGGGGCAGGTGATCGCGAACGCCATGTCATTTCTCCAGGGAGCTCTTCGGGAGCCGCAACCCGATGTGCGGGGAGCCCTCCCGGATCTGTTCCATCCAGCGGTCCGCCCGGGCCCGCAGCGGCATGATCCGACCTCGATAGATCTCCACCAACCGGCGGTTGCCCGCCGCCTCGTCCCGCACGTCCACCTCGGCAGCGTCCTCGGCGATGGTGTCCAACTCGCGCAGATAGCCATCCGCGTCGACCCGGTGCCGGCCGGCGGAGGCCTGGTCCATCTCCTGGATCGAGCGGCGCAGGTACTCGACCTCCTGAAGCACCGCGACCTGGAACTCGGCGGCGGTGAACTGCTGCGGCGAGCGCCCCCCGTGCAACATCCGCTCGGCCGCGTTGATCCGGTCCCGCACCGCCTCGTTGGCCAGGTGCCAGTCCATCTTGTTGCCCGCCGCGTACGCGGCCCGCCCGGTCGCGCGCAGACCCGGGACCGCGCCCCGGAAGCGCTCCGCCTCGACCGGGTCGTGGTCGACCAGCCGGTCGGCCAGCCGGGCCAGGAAGGCGAGGTTGTCCTCGAACTCGCCGATCGCCGGGTTCAGCGCGCTGCCCGCCGTGGTGGCCACCCGCAGGCCCTGGACCAGCGTCTCCGCCTCCAGGATCTTGTGGTGCGTCTTGCCCGCGTCGATCCGGTCCCGGACCAGTTCGGCGATCTCGGCCAGTAGTCGATCCAGCGCCGGGCCGACCCGGATCGCGTCCGCCGGCGGGATCGCGTCCCGCTTCTCCGCCCAGCCGGTGAGCACCTGCCGGTGCCGCTCGGCCAGTTCCGGCCAGCCCGGGATCTCCCGACGCGGGATGTCGATCACCGCGCTGCCCTCGGCGCCCACCTGCGGCAGCCGCGCCTCGGCCCGGATCGTCCAGCCCGCCTCGAACTCGAGCGTCACCTCGACGGTCGAGCCGACCGACACGTCGGTGGGCAGGTCCCGGATCGAGACCTCGCCGATCGGCACCAGGCCCTCGACCAGACCGACCCGCAGACTGGACCCCTGCGAGGCGGTCTCCAGGCGGAAGTCGGTGCGGTAGGGCACCATCGTCCCGGCCCGGACCACCACGTGCAGCCCGTCCACCAACTCGACCGAGAAGTCGTGCGCGAGCACATCGCCGGTCGCGTCCGAACGGGGCTTGCCGTCGGACTCGATCGTCAACTGCCGCGACTCGATCTCCCGTCCGTGCGCCAACACCTGCACGGTGAAGCCGTTCTCGCCGTCGCGCAACGGCACGTCGGCGAACAGGAAGCGGCCCTCCGCGTCGGCCGTCTCGGTCAGGTACACCCGCCCGTCGTCCGAGCTGAGCAGCACCTGAGCACCCGCCGGCGAGGCCAGCGCGGGTCCGGCCAGCACCCGGCCGCCGATGTCGGTCTCCGGCGGCAGCGCCTCGGGGCGGTCCAACTCCAGGTGCCCACTGCGGCTGGGCACGTTCGCGGCCTTGAGCGCGGCGCCCAGCGCGACGCACAGGTCGGGGTTGAGCAGCCGAGGGCCGCGCCCGAAGTGCTCGGTGAGCATCGTGGCCACCAGCGGGATCCGGGACGAGCCGCCGACCATGACGATCTCGTCCAGGTCGGCCGCGGTCATCCCGGCCCGCGCCAGCGCCCGGTCGCAGTCGTCCAGCGTGCCGCGGATCCGGTCCGCGATCATCTCCTCGAACTCCTCGCGGCGGATAGGCAGTCCGATGTTCATCGGGGTACCGCGCCGGTCCTCGCAGTACTGGCTGACGATCTCCGTCTCGAGGTAGCGGGACAGGTCGTGCTTGGCCCCCTCGGCGACCGACAGGAGTTGTGCCTCGACCTTGCCGTCGGCGGGGTTCTCGCTGTCGATCGCCAGGTCGTACTCGGGCAGTTGGGCCGCGATCCAGGACACGATCCGCCGGTCGAAGTCGAACCCGCCCAGATAGCGGTCGCCGCTGAACGAGCGGTTCTCGAAGCCCACCTCGGGATCCCAGGTGACCACCGAGGTGTCGAACGTGCCGCCGCCGAGGTCGTAGACCAGGAAGGTCTGCGGCTCGGTCAGCTCGCGGGCCCGCTCGTGGGTGTACGCGAGGGCCGCGGCCACCGGCTCGATCAGCGTCTCGACCACCTCCAGGCCGGCCGCCTGTCCCGCGCGCGTGGTCTCGTTCTTGGCCCGGGTCTCGAAGAACGCCGGGACGGTCACCACGGCCCGCTCCACCGGCACGCCCAGGGCCTCCTCGGCCACCTGCTTGAGGTGACGCAGGATGTGCGTCGACGCCTCCAGCGGGGTCAGGCGCGCGTGTCCGGCGGTGACCACCTGGTCGGTGCCCATGTTCCGCTTGAAGAACATCGCGGGCGGGGCGCCCGGCAGGCGGGCCTTGTTCTTGGCCAACTGGCCGACGATCGCCTTGCCGCTCGGATCGATCCACACCGCCGAGGGTGTGGTCGGCGAACGGTCCGGATTGGCCACGATCAGCGAGTCGCCGACCGACCGCAGCCGGCGGGCCGCGATCAACTCGGCCTTTCCGGGGATCTCGGCGTCGGCCGGTATGGCGATGCACGAGTTGGTGGTGCCCAGGTCGATGCCGACCACGATGCTCATCCGGTGGTACCGCCTTCGTGGTTCGCGTCGTTCGAGGTGTCGGGATTCGGCGGGGTCGGATCCGACCCGGCCGGGGGTTCTTCGGCGGTCGACCGGGCGCTGCCGGCTCTCGGCTCGGGCTCGCCCGGCGCGTCGGTCTCGGCCCGGGTCTCGGGTGCGACCGGGGTCTCGGGCTCGGCGGGGATCTCGGGCTCGGCCGTAGTCTCGGGCTCGGCCGACGCGGTGGACTTGGTCGGTGCCTCGGGCTCCACCGGCGCGTCGGACTCCACCCGCGCATCGGGCTCGGCCGGAACACCGGACTCGGCGGGTCCCCGCTCCGCACGCGCGGCGTCCTCGCGTTGGGCCGCGGTGGGCACGAAGCCGAGCACGACCTGCGCGCGCCTGATGACCTCGCCGTCGTCGAGCAGCACGCCCGGCCGCAGCGTCCTGGCCACGATCATCGCGCTCTCGTCGCCGCTGTCGGGCGCGTGCGCGACGTCCACCCGACGGCCCACCGCCGCGTACGCCTCGCCCACCGGGTCGTCGAAGCGAACGCCCGCGCGGTCCAGAGCGGTGGCGAACCGCCGGGCGATCGAGGCCAGTACGGCCGGCACCGGCTCACCCTCCAGGCTGCCGCGCAGTTCGTGCAGCGCGACCGCGGCGTCCGCGGCCAGACCGGTGTAGCGCTCGTGCGTCGACTCCAGCCGCTTGCGCATCTCCTCGCGGCCCGCCTCGCGTTCGCGCGCCGCGCCGCGCACCACGTCGTACACGAGCGCGAACGGCGGGTCGAGCGGGCGCTCGGGCACCGGCCGTTCGCTCTCGGTGATCGCCATCGGGTCCGCCTCGGGATCCGCCGGCGGGTCCGCCACGAGGGGGGCCCGCTCCGGTGTCGCTGCCATCAGTGCGCCCCTTCTTCCGTCCACAACGGTACGAACTCGCGCGGCGCGGGCGCCGGCACCAGACCCGCGAGCACGCGTCGATCGATCCCGATCCGCACCGGGCCGGACGCCTCCGGCGGATCGAACTCGGCGAACTCCTCGGCCAGTTCGGCCGGATCCGCGCCGGGCCGCTCGGGCCGGTGGGTGAGCAGTTCGGCCGACAGCCGCCCGGCCGGATCCGCCAGTGTCTCCTCCGCCGCGTTCACGTCGGCCGGGGCGAGCACCCGACCGTGCACCGGGAACCGCTCCGCGCCGCGCGCGATCCGCTGTCTGCGCTTGCGCACCCGCGCCTTGATCGCCGCCCGGCCGGCCAGGTCCGGAGCCAGGTCCAGGATCTGGAAGGCGGTGCCCCGATAGGGATTTCGGCCGGCCTGCCAGGCCCAGGGGTTCTCCCGGGCGGGCTCGTTCACGGCGCTGCTCATGGGGCGCTCAACTCCATTCGGGCCCACGCGCCGAGGCCAGGGACAGGACGACCCCTCGGAGCGCGTTGGCGATGTCGGGATGGTTCGCGTCCGGATCGGCGGCCACCTCGTCCGCGAGCCGGCGGGCGGTGGCCAGATCGTCGGGCGACACGGTGTCCAGGTTGATCAACACCCGTGCCATGAAAAGCCGTCCCCACGGCCCCGGCGCGGACATCGCCAACGCCCGGCGCAGCGCGTCGCGGACGTGACCGTCCGGCAGGCCCTGACGCTGTCGGGCGGTGGCGGCCAGCGCCCATTCCTCGGCGGCGAGCTGTTCCACGTCGCGGTACATGCTCTTGACCGCGAGATCGCGGTCCAGTTCGAGCGCGCGCAGCAGGTGCCGACCCGAGCGCAGCGCGGCCTGTTCGAGGGTGGCGGGTTCGGTGGCCGGGCCGGATTCGAGTTCGCGCACCACGATCCCGCGCCAGTACTCGTGCCGGGCCAGCTCGACCGCGAACGAGCCCTCGGGCGTGCCCACCTCGTCCCAGGCCGGAAGCACCAGGCGGGCCACCCGCTCGACCAGCGCCTCGATCTTGCGCGCCCAGCCGGGCGCGGCGACCACGATCTCGATGTGCCGCCGGGTCGCGTACAGCAGGGCCCGGGCCAGTCCGAGGTTACCGGGATCCACCGCGAGCCAGGAGGCGAGCTGTTCGACGACGTCGTCGAAACGGCCCTCCTCGACGTCCCGGGACACCTCGGCCAACACCTCGCGCACCAGGTCGCCCCGGGCGCCGAGGATCGCCGAGCGCGGGAAGCCGGACTCGCGGACCAGGTCCAGATGGGCCCGCGCGCGCGGCGGATCGCCGACCCGGTGTTCGGCGGCCAGCGTCAGGTGCGGCGCGAGCAGGTCCCGGGGCAGCCGCTCGCGCACCTCCTGCACGGTCCCGGCCGGGACCGGCGCGCCGCCGACCGTCTCCAGGTGCTCGTGCATCCGGTCCCAGAACGCGCTGTCGTGGTAGAGCTCGGCCCAGTGCGCCAACGCCCGCTTCCAGTACGGGAAGGCCGCCTCGTGGTCGGCGGCCAGTTCGAGGTCGTAGGCGCGCGCGTGCAGCGCGACCGCGAGGTGGTGGGTGCGCCACAAGCCGCCGCCGGCGGTCCACAACTCCTCGGCCCGCGCGCTCCACGGCTGCGCCTCCGCCCCCTCGCCCAGGCTCTCGTACGCCTCGCCGTCCACCGCGTCGGCGTCGGCGCCGTACTCGCGCAGGCGGGCGGCGAACGCGCGCAGCGTGGCTCGGTCAGTCATCGTCGCTCCCCACCGCGAGCGTGTCCGCCACGACGCGGACCCGGACCGAGGTGATCGGCCTGCCGGCCGCGTCGCCCTCGTCGAGCAGCCGCAGGACGCCCGGCACGACCGCGTTGACGCAGCGGTTGACGCCGCGCGCGGCCTCCTCCGGTCGGCCGCGCCAGGCCACGGTGGCGATGTGGTCGGCGGCCTCGTCGGTCCAGCCCAACTCGACGCCCAGCTGCTCGCGCAGCCGCGCGGCCAGCCGGGCCAGGCCGTTCTCGGCGATGCCGCGCAGTTCGGTGGGGCCGAACGGCGAGTACAGGATCACCTCGTCCACCCGGTTGAGGAACTCGGGCCGGAAGAAGCCCTCCATGGTGCGCCGCAGCCGGGCGCTCGCGGCGCTGCCGCCGGTCGAGCCCTCGGCCAGGATCGAGCCGATCAGGTTCTCCACGCTGTCCACGTCGTCCTCGACCGCCTCGGCCGCCGAGTGGGTCGCGCCCAGGTTGGTGGTCAGGATCACCACCGCGTCGTGCGCCTCGCGGACCGGGCCCGCCGGATCGCTGATCCGGCCCTCGTCGAGCAGTCGCAGCAGCGCGTCGAGCACCCGCGCGTCGGCCTTCTCCACCTCGTCGAACAGGAAGACCCGGCGCGGGTTGTCGCGCAGTCCGTTGGTCAACTTGCCCTCGCCGAAGCCGACATAGCCGGGCGGCGCGCCGATGAAGTTGTTGATCGACTCGCGCGCGCTGAACTGGCCCATCTCGAAGACCAGTACGTCCTCCTCCGAGCCGTAGACGACCTGTGCGAGCAGGCGCGCGGTCATCGTCTTGCCCGAGCCGCTGGGCCCGCACAGCAGCAGCGCGGCGCGCGGCCGGTCGTCCGGCCGAAAGCCCCGGGTCAGCGAGCGCTTGATCAGCTCGATGTGGAAGGCCAGCCGCTCGACCACGCTCTCCTGGCCGATCAGCCGGGATCGCACCCAGCGCACCGCCTCCTCCGGGGAGAGCGGTTCGGCGGTCCGGCTCGGCTCGGGCTCGGCCGGCTCGCGGTAGTAGGTGTCGGCGAATCGGCGCAGTCGGTCCAGGTCCAGGCCGATGTCGCGGAAGAAGCCGGCCGCCAGGCCGCTGGGGGTGTCCAGGAGCGCGGCGAGCAGGTCGCGTTCGGTGATCGGGGTGCCCACGTCGGGGTCGGCGCCCGGTTCCCCGCCCGGGCCGGCTCCGGTCGCGGCGAAGGTCGCCGCCCGGCGCAGGGTCGACCGCAGCGACTCGTCCGGCTCGGCCGGACCGGCGCCCGCCGCGCCGTGTCCTCGGGTACCGGTGAGCGTGATGGTCTGTTCGCGCAGCGCCCGTACGTCCCGACGCAGAAACAGGAATGCCTGTTCGAGCAGGCCGCCCGGGGTGGTGGCCAGCGCGTGCAGGAGCATCGCGATGCCGTACCGCTCGTGGCCGAGGCCGGCCGCCTCGGTCGCCATCATCGCGAGCACGCGGCGGGCGCCGGGACCGAACGCGGCGGGATCGATCGACCCATCGGGCCGGAACACCTCGACCACCCGGCGCGGTGTGGCCACCTCGGCCTGCCACGCGGCCAGGTCGACCCGGCCGTAGCCGACGAGCAGGTCCACCGCGCCCGCCTCGAGGCGGGGCAACAACTCGACGAGCAGCGCCCGTTCGTCGATGAGCCCGGCATCGGCGGCGGCCGTGAAGGCGGCACGCAGGTCGGCGGTGACCGGCAGGCCGCCGAGCACGCCGGCCGGGGCCCGGCCGTTGCGGCCCGGATCGAGACCGACTCGATCGGCGACGAGGGCACCGGCGGATCCGCCGCCGAGCCCGCCGCCGAGCCCGCCGGAGCCGAGCAGGCCGGCCGCGAGCACGTCGGGCGGGATGCCCTGGCGGTCGAACAGCCCCGCGGCTCGACCGCCGTCGATCCGGGCCAGCGCGATCAGCGCGTGCGCGACCTCGACGGTGTCCGCGCCCAGTTCGCGCGTCACCGCCGCGGCGGTGCCGAACCGACGCGTGGCCGCGAGCAGGCCGCTGTCGAACACCCGCTCCGGCACTCCCAGGATGTCCGTGTCCACGTCGCCTTCTCCCCTGCCTCGCCGGCCGTCCACGTCGCGTCGGTTCACGCCTCGTCGCCGCCGGTCAGCAGTCGCTCGGCCAGCTCCGCCCGAGCCCGGGCCGATTCCGGTCGGCCCGCGCCCAGGGCCCGCACGCCCAGGGCCAGTATTCGGTACGCGGCGGCGGTCGAGACGGCCTGGCCCAGCCGGCCGGCGCGCAGTTCCGGCGGCAGCGACTCGACCAGCGCGGCGGCCAGTTCGGGGTCGGCGCGGGTGACCCGGTGCAGCACCAGGCCCGGGCCCAGTGGCGTGCGCCGCGACCAGGCCGCGCCGTACCGCTCGAACAGGTCGCGCGCGGCGCCGGCCACCATCGTGTCGTGGTCCTCCAGCGCGCCGAGCAACAGCCGGACGGGCCAGGTGTCCGGGTGCGGCCGGTCGGCGGCGCCGCTTCCCTTCGCGCTTCCGGCCGCGGCCCGGGCGTCGGCCTCCGCGTCGGGCAGACCGCGCCGCAGCAGCCGTACCGCGCCCATGTCGTCACCGCGCTCCAGCAGGTCGACCGCCTCGGTGAACAGGGCCGCCGCCGAGCCGGGCCGAGCGCCGGCGGCCGGCCCGCCGTCCCGGGCCGCGACGGCGGCACGGTGCAACTCGCGGTACTCCGCGTGGTCCGGGTCCAGCATCGCCGCCTCGTACAGGAACCGGACCGCGCGGGCCGGGTCGCCGGCGGACAGCTCACGATGTCCCTCGACGGCGAGCCGGTGGGCCAGTCGCGGCGCCGCGGCGGCGTAGCCCTGCTCGAAGGCGAGCCGGTAGCAGGTCCGCGCCTCGGCCTCGTCGCCGCGCGCCGCCGCCCGATCTCCCAGCACGCACGCCCAGTCGCCGCGCCCGGTCGGCGCACCGGGTGGCGCGACCACCGGCAGCAGCCGCCACAGGTCGTGGTCGGGGTGTCGCGAGGGCTGCTCGAAGCGCTCCTCCAGGCGTTCGAGCACGCGCGTGGTCGCGGCGACCCGCCAGTGCCGGACCGGCGCGCGCGGGTCCAGGCCGCCGAGAACGTCCAAAAGTGCCCGCTCCAGCGGGCGCGGGCCGTTCGCCAACGCCCGCTCCAGCGTGTTCCAGGTCTCGGTGAAGCCGTCGCCCGGCTGTACCACCCACCAGCGCAGCACCGCGTCCACCGCGCGCGGATAGCGACCCTGCGGGTCGCGCCCGAGCACCTCCGCGAGCATGCGCGCGGCGGTCTCCGACTGCTGTGCGGCCACCGCCTCGATCTGACTTTCGATCAGGCCCCGGTTGCGGGCCACCTCGGCGTCGGAGGCGTTGGCCAGAAAGTCGCGCATCGCGACGAGTCGAGGCTCCACCTCGCCCTCCCGATGCGTGGCCGTCCGGAACGCCCGTACCGCCCCGGCATCCGACATGGCGTCTCCCCCGCGAGCACGAACAGCCCGACGGGACCGATCGCGACGACGTACAAGCAGCACGGTACTCGGCCACACCAACACCAGGGAGCGCACCCGGTGAACCCGTCCCCGTAACGTGATCGTCACCGGCGGTGAGGCCCCTCGTGCCGGGAAACCCGGGTGAGAACGGTCCCGAACATCGGGTAGTATTTCTCTCGCAGCAAGCGCCGCTAGCTCAGTTGGTTAGAGCAGCTGACTCTTAATCAGCGGGTCCGGGGTTCGAGTCCCTGGCGGCGCACAGCGTCAACATCGAGAAGGGCCCGCCGATTTCGGCGGGCCCTTCTCGTCGTCCACACCCTCTAGGGCGGGGCACTCGCGGAGCTGACGCTGCACGCTGGGGATTCGTAGGGTGTGCCCGCCCGCTCCGCCCGTCGCGTCACGCACCGAGCCCGCGGGTGCACCGCGCTCCGGCGCGGCGCGCTCGGGCCCGCCGCCGTGCGTCGGGGCGGTTCGGGTGACGGTCTGGGTATCGGTGGGGACAAGGACGGGAGCATTCCGTGGTTGCTGTGGTCGGGTTGTTGTTGGCGGCCGGTGGTGGGCGACGGCTCGGGGGGCGGGCCAAGGCGCGGTTGACGCATCGGGGCCGGCCGTTGGTCGAGTTCGGAGTGGGCGAACTGGTGCGCGGCGGGTGTGAGCGGGTCGTCGTGGTGCTCGGCGCCGAGGCCGACGCCGTACTGGCCGAGGCGGATCTGACCGGCTGTGTCGTGGTGCGCAACGACGAGTGGGCGAGCGGTATGGGCTCCTCGCTCGCCGCCGGAGTGGCCGCCCTGCCCACCGACGCCGACGCGGTCGTGGTCACCCTCGTGGACATGCCCGGCGTCGGCGCCCCGGCCGTCGCGCGCCTGATCGCCGCGGCCGGCGACCCCGAGGACCTGATCGCGGCGGGCTACGCCGGCACCCGCGGCCACCCCGTCCTGCTCGGCCGCGCCTGGTGGCCCGAGTTGATCCGTACCGCCGAGGGCGACGCCGGCGCCCGGGCCCTGCTGGCCGCGCAGCGCGCCCGGGTACGTCTGATCGAGTGCGCCGATATCGCCGACCCGTACGACATCGACACCCCCGCCGACCTGGACCGGCTCGACTCCTGACGGGGCGCGAACCCGGGCCGGCG
Organism: Embleya sp. NPDC025285; assembly: GCF_055558835.1. Lineage (NCBI taxonomy): Bacteria > Bacillati > Actinomycetota > Actinomycetes > Kitasatosporales > Streptomycetaceae > Embleya > Embleya sp. NPDC025285. The sequence goes on along the minus strand of NZ_JBVHLU010000018.1, from coordinate 123,244 downwards.
GGGCCCGGGTCCGCGCGAGGCGTTGTGTGCGGCGCAGGTCACGCCTGGTTGAAGAACCCGTCGTGGTTCTGCTGGGACGGGTCGCCCGTCAGCAGCCGTGCGTCGGCCGGCATCAGCAGGAAGACCCGCTTCGCCAGCCGCTCGATCGCGCCGCGCCGACCGAAGGTCAGCCCGGAGGCGAAGTCGACGACCCGCTTGGCGTCCGACTCGTCCATCGCCGTCAGGTCGATCACGACCGGAATGTCCTGCCGGAAGTATTCGCCTATCGCCCTTGCCTCGTGGTAGCTCTTCGGGTGTACGACGGCGATGCGCGTGCTCGGCCGAGCCGGCGTCTCCGTGGCGGCCGCCCGCGCGGCGAACACCTCCGACGCCGGAACCACGCTGCCCTCCAGGGCACGCGAACGCGACTCCTCGGGCTCGTCGTCGTAGACCCAGCGCGACCCCGTGTCGTCGTCGTCTGCGTCGTATGTACCGGTCTCGTAGGCACCCGCGCCGGTGCGGTACAGGTCGTCGTCCACGTCCCCCGAACCGATCCCGAGCCACGAGCCGGCCTTGCGCAATGCGCCCATGGGCACCTCCGCGTCCGCTCGTCCCGGCCCCGTCCGGGCTATCTCGTCATCCTCCACTCGACCGAACTGTATGCGAGTGCCGGGTCTGATGCGTCGAACGACGCGCCTATAAACGGACAGATCATCCAAGCAACCTCGAACGGGCGTACCCAGTGCGGCTTCTGACGCCATTTGAGATCTTTATCCGTGCATTCCGAATCGAACCGCATCGTAATTCCGACCCGCGCCGGTCGAACACAATAACTCGAACTGATGTACGAAAGTCGGGAATTCCGACGCCGTGCGCAGGAAACGCGCGAGGATTCGGGCGGAGAACGGAAGCGGAGGCAGGCGCGGAAGCGGAAGCGAACGCGGGCGCGGATCCCAACGAGGAAGCGAGCGCGGCACCGGAAGGACGGCGGGCGCGGAAGCACGCGAGGAACCGCACGCCCCACCGCCTTTCCACCTCTCACGCCCGGTCCGCGACGCTCGGCCGAACCCCGGCCCGCAGCAAAGCGTTGGGATGACCGAACCCCGTTGACCAGCAGGGCCGTTGCGGATCACCGACGTGCCCGCGCGAGCCCTCGGCAAGCCCCGTACCCGACCCCGGGAATCCCGTGCGGTCCGCCCCGGCGTACCTCTACCGGTGGACCGGGGGCAGGTCGCACACTCGGATGCGACATCTTCGGAGGTGAGCATGGATTCGCCTTTCCGCATCGTGCGGCCCCCTCGTCCGCTCGAAGAGCCGTATCCCTCACGGGCCCGCATCAACGAACAGGTGGGAGTCGTCTGGGATTGGGGGATGCGTGAGGATCCCGCCGCGGCCATCCGGCTCTACCACCACCTCGGCGAGGTCGCGAGCAGGGTGCTCGGCAGCACCGATCGCGACACGCTCAACATCCGCCGGGCGTACGCGCATTTCGTCGGCCAAGACGGCGATCCCCGGCGTGCCGCGCAGTTGCTGGCCGGCCTGATCCCGGTCGCCACGCAGCACCTGGGCCCCGGCGACTGGGTCACCCTCGACATGCGGCTGTGTCACGCCCGGTTCACCGGCGAGGGCGGCGAGGCACCGCGCGCGGTCGCGCTGTTCATCCAGATCGTCGCCGACATGACCCGCGCGTTGGGGCCGGAGGCGGAGAGCACGCTGACCGCGCGCAGCTTCCTGGCCCGGTTCACCGGCGAGTCCGGCGATCCGCTCCGGGCCGCCGGGATGTACGGCGCGCTCGCCCTGGACTCGATCCGGATCCTGGGCGCCGACTGCCTGGAGTCGCTGGTGGCGCGCGCGGGCCACGCGATCAATCGCGGACTCGCCGGCTACCGGGGCGAGGCGCTGGCCCTGTACGACCCGCTGATCGCCGACTTCGTCCGGGTACTCGGCCCCGACCACGCGGAGACCCGACAGACCCAGGTCTGGCAACGGTATTTCCGAGGGGGAAGCGGCTGAATTCGGGCCGACGGGCGGCGGCTAAAGTAGCCACTCCTGTACGGCCGGAACGGGGAACGGTAGACATGGAAGAACTGCGCGACGGGGATCCGATACGGCTCGGGCCGTATCGGCTGCGCGGCCGGTTGGGCGAGGGCGGGATGGGCGAGGTGTTCCTCGGCACGTCTCCGAGCGGAGTGCGGGTCGCGGTCAAGACCGTCCGTCCCGAGTTCGCGACCGACCACGGATTCCGGGACCGGTTCCGACGTGAGATCGACCTCGCCCGGCGGGTGGACAGCGCGTGGACCGCGCCGATCGCCGAGGCCGACCCGGACGCGCAACCCCCGTGGCTGGCAACCGAGTTCCTGACCGGGCTGTCGCTGTCCGAGGCGATCAACCGGTACGGCCCACTGCCCGAGGGCGCGCTGCGCATCCTGGGTGCCCAGTTGGCCGAGGCGCTGATGGCGATCCACCGCGCGGGCCTGATCCATCGCGACCTCAAGCCGTCCAACGTCGTACTGGGCCGCGATCGGCTGCGGGTGATCGACTTCGGCATCTCGCGCGCGGTGGACGAAGGCGGCCAAGGTCTGACCGGGACCGGACGGGTGGTGGGGTCGCCGGCGTTCATGTCGCCGGAGCAGGCGGGTGGTCGAGCACTGGGACCGGCGAGCGACGTTTTCTCGCTCGGCTCGGTGCTGGTGTTCGCGGCCACCGGGCAGGGTCCGTTCCACCAGGACGCGCCGGTGCCGCAGTTGCAGATGATGATGCGGGTGCTGCGCGACGAACCGACACTGGCGGAAGTGCCGGACGGCGTACGGGACTTGCTCGCCGAGTGCCTGGACAAGGACCCGGACCGGCGACCCACGCCGACCGCCGTGCTGAATCGCTTCATGGGCGACGACGAGCCGCCGGCCACGACGTCGTGGCTGCCGGTTGCGCTCGCGGCCGAACTGGAGCGGCGGCACCTGGGAGACCCGGCGGCACCGGCACCGGCACCGGCGTCGGGGTCGGCGCTCTCGCCGGTCGAGCCGACGGGCGAGGTCACGGAGCCGCCGACCCGGGCGCTGGGCGTCGGGGTGGAGAACGGCGCGAGCGCCGGGCAGACCCGGGCCGCGGAGTCCGCGCCGCCCGCCGGCCGGAAGAGGCCGCCACCGCAACCGAGCCTGCCACCGACCGTCGGCATGCCGGAACCCCCGCCCGAGAAAAGGGCGTTGGCCCGTCGCGCCTTCCTGTTCGGCGGCGGTGCGCTCGCGGTGGCCGCGATGGGCGGTGGCGCCGGGTGGCTGCTGATGGGCGACGAGGCCGATCCGGGCAAGCAGGTGTGGCAGTACGCGGCCGGCGCCGCCGCCGCCTCGTCGCTGAAGGTGCAGGGCGATCTCGTCTACCACGTCGCGGACGGTGTGGGCGGCGCCAAGGGCCAGATCACCGCGATCGACGCGGAGTCCGGCAAGCAGGTCTGGCGCAAGGCCACCGCGGGCAGCTCGGTGTCCGCGCCGCTGACCGCGAAGGACCACGTGTTCGTCGTCTCCTGGACGGTCGACGGTTCGGCGTCGGCGGAGAAGACCCAGCCCTCGATCTGCACGGTGCACGCCTTCGCCCTGGGCGACGGCGAACAGCGCTGGAGCCAGGAGTACGCCGCTCGCTGGGTCAACCTGCCGGCGGCCCTGGACGGCGACGTGCTGTACCTGGGCGTCTCCGAGGAGAACTCGACCTCACCCGATGCCGGCCGGATCGTCGCGATCGACGTGACCAGGAACAAGGAGGTGTGGAGGGCGGAGATGACCGGCGACGCCGGAATGCCGTCGACGCCGGTGTTCACCGGGAGCATGGTGTACGTGTTCGCCCAGCCGAGGTACTCCTCGTACCCGTCGGTGATCCGCGCCTACGAACGCAACGGGAACCCGAAGTGGGAGATCCCGTTCAAGGACTGTCCCTGGGGCCGCGACGTGGTGGTGGCCGGCGAGCGGGTACTGACTGTGGTGACCTCCGGAAGCAGCGGCGGTGTCTACACCTGGCAGCGCTACGCCCGGTACGCGGCCACCGGCGCGCCGGCCTGGGGTCCGATCTCGGTCAAGGGCGGGCAGAGCCGCGGTTTCACCCTCGCCGGCGACATCGCGTACCTCGCCTACGACGGCGCCGACGACACGGCCAAGTCGGGCGTGGTGGCGGTGGATCCGGTGACCGGCGCCGAGATGTGGAAGTACGAGATGGAGGCACGCAACGTCGGCGAGATCACCCGGGTGGGGGACGTCGTCTATGTGACGAACCACCCCTCCAAGGTCCAGGCGGGGGTGAAGCCGAGCAGCACCGCGAGCGCGTCGCCCACGGGCGAGCCGCCCACGTCGGTGACCAGGAGCAAGGTCTACGCGCTGAACGCGAGGACCGGCGTGGTGGTGTGGTCGCGCGAGTTGCCGTCCTTCGGCGTACTGGGGACACCGGTCGTGGAGAACGGCAAGGTGTACGTCTCGATGGACGCCACGGCGGCGGACGCGACGGGGGACGATGTCGCGCAGTTGTTCGCGCTGCGGGTGAAGACCGGCGAACCGGCCTGGAAGGTCGTGTTGCCGGCGCCCGTCTCGTCGCGGGTGGTGTTGGCGAAGGGCAACGCCTATCTCGGCCAGTGGCAGTCCTCGAACTCCGCGAGGCCGGCGGCATCGGTGGTCGCGTACGAGGCATGAGCCGGGGTCGGCGGGTCGAGTCACCGAGCGACGGCCCCCACCGTGACCCGGGGACGGAGCGCCGGGCGAGGGACGGACCGCTCCATCCGTGACACATGAAAGCGCGCGCAGCGGGAACGGGAACGAGGTTGCGGGCATGTGCCCGTTTCCACCGACGCACGTGCTCCGCGAGACACCTGCTCCCTCGGACGCGTACGCCGCAGAGCACCTACTCCCCGAGACGAGGAAGCATGGTCGAGTTGGGACCCGTCGACGCCATCGTGTTGGGCTTTCCGGGCCAGCGGCTGACCTCGTCCGTACTGGACGCGTTCGAGGCGGTCGAGGAGCGCGGCGACGTGCGGTTGATCGACGCGCTGATCGTGGTCAAGGACATCTCGGGTGAGGTGACCAGCCACGAGGTGAGCGAGTTCGAGGGGCTGCGCGACATGGCGGCGGAGTTGGCCGCGCGCGAGATGCTGGGCCTGGCCGGGGCCGAGGACGCCGAGCAGATCGGGCAGGTCATGCCGCCGGATTCGCTGGTGGTGGTGCTGTTCGTGGAGAACATCTGGGCCCGCGAGGTAGCCGGTCGAATCCGCGACTCGGGCGGTCGGTTGCTCTCGTACACCCGGTTGCCGCAGTCCGTCCTGGACGACGCGGAAGAGGCGCTCGCGGGTACGTCGGACGGCAGTTGAGGGCGAATGGGGGCGGGTGGCTTCGGCCGGTGCCGGCGGCGTCCGCCCCCGCCGACTGCCGTCGGCCTGCGTCGGCCGGTCCCGGCCGCGAAGGAACGACTTGATTTCCAAAGGGTAAAGCCGGGCAAAGTCCGGCAACCCGCCCTACCGGTTGGGCGTCTCCACCGGTGCAAGGGCACAACCCCCCAGCAAGCGGAGGTCGACATGACCACCAGGATTCGCCGTACGGCCGCCATCACCCTGGCCGCCGGACTCCTCGTCACCGCCGGCGCCGCCGCTCCGGCCCTCGCCGCCGACGGCTCACCGCCCGGCGAGCAGCAGATCCGCAGGATCGGCGTCGTGGAGAAGGTGACCGCCTTCTACGACCAGTACCTGTCCGCCGTCAACGGCACCAACCCGGACATGAACCCGACCGAGGTCCGGAACGAGTTCCTCACCCCGGAACTCAACGCGCGCCTGGACGCGTGGGCCGAACAGCACATGGCCGACCCGGTCTTCCGCGCCCAGAACACACCGCAGAGCCGCGACGTGCGCTACGAGGGCAGCGGCGCGGGCAGCGCGTCGGTGGTCGTCACCGAACACTTCGGCGACTCCACCATCGACGTCTGGTACCGGGTCCCCCTGTCCGGCGGCCGAATCACCGACCTGACCGACGCCCCCCGGTAGCACGCCCCAACAGCCCTGAGGCCCACCGCGCACCCGGCGGGTCACCGATCCGACACACCGTCACGAGGGCGCCTTCGCCGCGGCGAAGGCGCCCTCGTCGTGCGGTCGTGGATCAGGCGGATTCGGTGGGGAGGCCGGCGTTGGTCCAGTCCTCGATGCCCTCGGCGTACTTGCGGACGTTGGTGTAGCCGAGGTGGGTGAGTCGGTCGGCGACCTGGCCGCTGTTCGGGCAGGCGGGATTGGAGCAGTACGTGACGATCGCGGCGTCGCGGTCGGGAAGCAGGGTCGGGGCCAGCGTGTCGACCTGGTCCCGGACCAGGGCGAGTGCGCCCGGCAGGTGCTGCTTGGCCCAGTACTCGCCGCCGAGCGCGTCGACGACGGTCACGCTCCCGGCGGCGATCTCGGCGCGCAGCTCGTCCCGGGTGATCAGTGCGGTCATGGCATACCTCCAGAGAATCGGACTATAGTCCGGTTGTGGCTCACGACGACATTAACGGACCGCAGTCCGCTTCTGCAATCCCTCTGGATCTGCTCCGCACCCCGCCCCCCAAGGAGCGCGCCGACGCGGCTCGCAATCGAGCCGCCATCCTGGAGGCCGCGGCCGGGCTGTTCGCCGAACAGGGCGTCGCGGCCGTGTCGATGGACCAGATCGCGGCAGCGGCCGGCGTCGGCAAGGGCACGCTCTTCCGCCGCTTCGGCGACAAGTCCGGCTTGGCCACAGCGCTCCTCGACGCCCGAGAGCGCGCCCTGCAAGAGGCGGTCCTGCACGGCCCACCACCCCTGGGCCCGGGAGCACCGGCGGAGGAACGCCTCACCGCGTTCCTCGACGCCTACCTCGACTACCTACTGGAACACCTGGACCTGATTCGCGTGTCGGAGACCTCGTCCCCCGGCGCCCGCTACCGCATCGGCGCCTACCGCTTCTGGCACCGCCACGCGGCGATCCTGCTGGGCTCGGCAACCCCCGACCCGGACTACACCGCGCACGCCCTGCTGGCCCCGCTGGCTGCCGAACACGTCACCGCGCTGCTTCCGGAACTGGGTCCGGAACGGATCCGCGCGGGTGTACTCCGGTCGGCCCTGGCCGAGGTGCACCCCGGCCGCGCCTGACGGATCCCCGGCGCGCGCACCCCGGCGCTTCGCGCATCGGGCCCGAAGGATGGGACCTCAGCGGGCGACCGCCGGCACGGAGCGTGCCCGCCAACTCTCCTCGTACGGGATCCGGGTACCCGGCGTGTGGCCCGCGTCGATGTGCGCGAGCAGGGTTTCGACGTACAGGTTTTCACCGTCCGTGCGCATCGGGGTGACCTTCGCGCCGGAGAACTTGCGGACGATGCTCGGGTCGGCGTCCGTCCACAGGCGGTCGGCGGCGAGCGCGAGGCGGTCGAGGAGGTACTCGAACGTGGCGTGGGAGAACTGGAGTTCGGACCCGGCGGGCGGTTCCAGGGTGGGATGGGCGGTGAAACCGCGAAGCTTGACCAGGGCGTCGGACTCGGGGATGTACCGCCCCTCCTCGGCCGGCTCCAGGTTCTCCAGATAGCCCAACCCGTTGCGCAACCGCTGCGTGACGCCCTGCTCGGTGCGCTCCGAGACGCACCGCCCGACGAGTTCGGCACCGTTGAGGGACAGCGACGCCGCGGCGAGGTATTGCCCCTGCGCCACCAACAACCCGGCCGACACCATGAATTCGCGCAACACGCCGGCCGTGTACAGATACTTGCAGCCGTACGGCGGTATCCCGTACCGCGCGGAGACCGGCGCCCAGAGCTCCGCCTCACCTCGCGGCAGCGCGTGCCGGGTACGTCGAATCGATGACTTCATGGCCCCATGGGTACCGGTGGCCGCAGCTCCCGGACAACCGGATTTCGCGGCCGAACCACCGCCGCCGAAGGCGACCACGCACGGCACGACTTCCCGATTCCGGGGCGTCCACCGATGCCGCCGGACGCCCGTGCCCATCCGCGATCCCCGACCGACCGACCGACCGACCTGCCGACCTGCCGTACCGCCCACCAACGGCCGGCGTGTTGTACGCGGGGGATTAACGCCGGACACGCACGATGTTGTCCCAGTGATCGCATGCGCCGATCACGGATCGGCCCGCGGCCTCGACGACCGCCCCGATCCCGCCCTCCCTCCGGACGGACGTCCGGACCGACAGCAGGAGTTGACGAAGAAGATGGCGGAGCGAGCTCGCATCGGCGTGACCGGACTGGCCGTGATGGGCCGCAACCTGGCCCGCAACTTCGCCCGACACGGGCACACCGTCGCCGTACACAACCGAACCTCGGCCAAGACCCACGCGCTGGTCGAGGAGTTCGGCGGCGAGGGCACCTTCCTACCCGCCGACACCGCCGAGGAGTTCGTCGCACTACTCGAGCCGCCCCGGCGGCTGGTGATCATGGTCAAGGCCGGCGCGCCCACCGACGCGGTGATCGACGAGTTCGCCGCACTCCTGGAACCCGGCGACATGATCGTCGACGGCGGCAACGCGCACTTCGCCGACACCCGCCGTCGCGAGGCCGCACTGCGCGAGCGCGGCATTCATTTCGTCGGCACCGGGATCTCCGGCGGCGAGGAAGGCGCCCTGCTCGGCCCGAGCATCATGCCCGGCGGCTCCCCCGAGTCGTACGCCGCGCTCGGCCCGATCCTGGAGGACATCGCCGCGAAGGTCGACGGCGTACCGTGTTGCGCGCACATGGGCCCGGACGGCGCCGGCCACTTCGTCAAGATGGTGCACAACGGCATCGAGTACGCCGACATGCAGCTCATCGCCGAGGCGTACGACCTGCTCAACCGCGCGTTGGGGATGCAACCCGACCGGATCGCCGAGGTGTTCAAGACCTGGAACTCCGGTCGGCTGGAGTCCTATCTGATCGAGATCACCGCCGAGGTGCTCGCGCACACCGACGCGGCCACCGGCAAGCCGTTCGTCGAGGTGGTCCAGGACCGCGCCGAGCAGAAGGGCACCGGCCGCTGGACCGTGCAGACCGCCCTCGACCTGGGAGTTCCGGTCAGCGGTATCGCCGAGGCGGTGTTCGCGCGATCGCTCTCCGGCCACGCCGACCTGCGCGCGGCGGCGCAGGGGCTGCCCGGACCGACCCGGAGCACGCTCGACGGGGACGACGCCGACCGCTTCGCCGACGACGTCGAACAGGCGCTGTACGCGTCCAAGATCGTGGCCTACGCGCAGGGCATCCACCAGATCCAGGCAGGCAGTGCCGAATACGACTGGTCGATCGACCCGGGTACGGTCGCCGAGATCTGGCGCGGCGGCTGCATCATCCGGGCCCGCTTCCTGAACCGGATCCGCGAGGCGTACGCGGCGGACCGAAAGCCCGACTCCCTGCTGACCGCCGAATACTTCCGCAACGCGATCTCCGGTGCCCAGGACGCGTGGCGCCGGGTGGTGGCCACCGCCGCCGAACTGGGCATCCCCACCCCGGGCTTCGCCGCCGCGCTGTCCTACTACGACGGCCTGCGCTCGCCGCGGCTGCCGGCCGCGCTGATCCAGGGTCAGCGGGACTTCTTCGGCGCGCACACCTACCGCCGGGTGGACCGCGAGGGCTCCTTCCACACCGAGTGGTCCGGCGACCGCAAGGAACACACGGTCTGACCCGAAGCCGAAGGCCGCCCCCGGCGGGGACGACACACGTCCCCGCCGACCGGCCGAGCCCGCCTTACTCCCGGTGCCCCGTACCCACGCGCGCCCGGCGCCGCCTCACTCCCAGCGCCCCGCCAACAACCGCGTCGTCGCACCGGTCAACACCCCGCGCAACTGCCGCCGCACCGGCGGAGCCAGATGCCGCAGCCACAGGTGCGCCGCCCGGTCACCCATCAACCCCGCACACAGCAACGGATCCTCGAACAGAAACGCCGGAGCGTGCCAGTTCACACACACGTCCGGATCGGGATCCACAGCCGGCACCCGACGCACGCCGACCGCGGCGAGGGCGGTCGTGCAGAGCAGACAGCAGCCGCTCGCGACATCGGTGAACTCGCCCGTCTCCAAGGGCAGTCCGAGCATTCGGGCCTGCTGGAGGCAATCCATCTCGGCGTGCAGTCCGCGCTTCGGCGAGCCCTCGAAGACCCGACGGCCGAAGCTCATCACGCAGTCCGCGCCGGGCTCGGCCGGCAGCGCCCGCCCGGAGGTGACGACCCGCGCCTCGGCGACCCGCGCCCACCCGACCCAGTCACCGGCGATCTTCGGCACGATCATCTCCGCGGGGGGCGTCTGCGCCCGGCCGCCGGAAACCTTCGGACAGTACTCGCAGTGCATGGCGCCTCCCCAGGGACGACATGCCGCAAGCTAGCGCGCGCGAGGTCGGGGTCGCCAGCACAAGACCGGCCGAAAATCACCGGAAAATCACCACTTGTGCGGCCGAAGGGACTCGAACCCTCATATCCTCTCGGACGGCAGGACCTAAACCTGCTGCGTCAACCAATTGCGCCACGGCCGCGCGCGACCGACCTGCGCGACAACGCCCCGAGGTCGACCAGGCTTCATGCTAGTGCCCGCCGCATCGAGCGGCCGGCACATATCCCCCCGCGACCAACCATCCGGCCGAGCCGGAGCCCGAGTCCGAGAGCCCGAGCCGACCCCCAGCCCGCCCCCAGCCCGAGGCGACCCCGGCCGCCCCCGAGCGATCCCCCGAGACGCCCCCTCAGCGAAGAAGCCGCCCGGTCGCCCGCCGCGCCATCGCCAACGCGCCGTCCCGAGTCGTCCCGCCCAACCGGAGCACCGTCCGCGTGCTCAGCCCCTCCAACAACGCGAGCAGCTCGGACGCCTCCGCGACCGGGTCGTCGATCACCAACACGCCCTTGTCCGCGCCCCGGACCAGGACGGTGACCAGGTCGTCCTGCCACCCCCGGTCGATCTCGTCCTGCGCGACCCGCAGTTCCGCGTTGCCGGCGGTCCGCGCCCACAGCTCCACCCACAACATCCAGCGCGGATCGCGCGGGCCGGCGGGCAGGTACAGGCCCAGGAACAGATCGAGCTTGCGGTCCGCCGGCACCCGGCGCGCGAGCAGTCGCGCGCGCTCCTCGGCCAACCGGTCCTCGCTCCAGCGCAGCGCGGCCAGCAGCAGCTGATCCTTGCTGCCGAAGTAGTACAGGATGTGCCCGCCGCTGGTGCCCAGGCGCTCCGCGAGGCCGGACATGGTCAGCTTGGCCAGGCCGTGCTCGGCAATCGCCGCTATGGCCTCCTCGAGCATCCGGTCCTGGGCGATCCGACCGTCGCTCCGCCTCGTGGCCACCACCGACACCCGCCTCTCGACCGCGCGGCCGACCCGCTCGCGCAAGGGCTCGACCCTATCCCGCCGGCGGCGTCGATCTTGAACAACAGTCAAATTCCGGTCCGATTCGTCACGAACTCTTGACACCTCGCCGACCCACAGCGCACCTTGAGTGGCGTTCAAAGTTCTTGAATGACATTCAAGCTTCCGGTCCGGCCGGCGCACGCCCTCGAAGCCGAACCGCACACCACGAAGAGGAGGTCCGGTGACCCTGCCCCACACGGACTCCGCGAGCGACACTCCGAGCGCCGCCACCAGCGCCACCCCGGCCGGCTTCGGTACGGGGGTCGCCTCCGACGAGCTCTTCCAGGTGGAGGTACACGGGATCGACCCGATCCCGGACGCCGAACGACACGGCAGTGCCAAGGATGTCTTCTGGCTCTGGTTCGGCTCGAACCTGTCCTTCACGTTCGTCATCAACGGCACCCTCGCGGTGATGTTCGGCCTGTCCTTCTGGGCCGCCATCGCCGTGGTCGTGATCACCGGCCTGGCCTTCTTCGCGGTCGGCGCGCTCGGCTTCGCGGGCGTCCGCACCGGCACCGCGACCCTGGTCATCTCGCGCGCCGCGTTCGGCGTACACGGCAATTTCCCGGCCGGCCTGCTCAACTGGGTCGTGGGGATCGGCTACACCATCCTCAACACCGTGGTCGGCACCTTCGCCCTGGAAGGGCTGTTCGGCAAGCTCGGCTGGGCCGGCGGCGACCTCGCCCGGGTGGTCGCGCTCGCGATCACCCTCTCGCTCACCTTCGCCGTCGCGATGTGGGGCCATGCCACCGTGCAGGCCGCCGAGCGCTGGCTGGCCTACGTCCTGGGCATCGGCTTCGGCCTGCTGATCCTGTTCGTCGTGCCGGGCCTGGAGACCGGGTCCGCGCCGGAGACCTCGAACAACTTCCACGCGATCTCGCTCGCCGTGCTCGTCCTGGTCGCCGGCCCGATCTCCTACCTGCCGATGCCCTCGGACTACACCCGCTATCTGCCCCGGGACACCTCGCTGCGCTCGATCACCCTGTGGGGCGCGGCCGGCGGCATGCTCTCCTCGGTGCTGCTGGGCGTGGTCGGCGTGGCCGCCGCCACCCAGGCGGACATGACCGACCCGGTGGCCGGCGTGGCCGGTCTGGTGCCCGGCTGGTTCGAGGCGCTGTTCCTGCTGCTCGTGGTGGGCGGCTCGATCACCAACTCGATCCTGACCCTGTACTCCTCCAGCCTGAACCTCCAGGTGCTCGGCATCCCGTGGTCGCGTGCCAAGGGCATCCTGGTCAGCACCGCGTTCATCCTGGTCGGCTCGTTGTGGGCGCTGTTCAACGGCAACTTCACCGACAACCTGACCAGCTTCCTGTCCGTGCTCGTGGTGGTGTTCGCGCCGTGGGGCGGCGTGTTCATCGCGGACACGCTGATGCGCCGCTGTCGCTACGACGACGCCGGACTGCACGACATGCGCGGCGGCGCGTACTGGTACACCAGGGGCTTCCATCCCGCCGGGATGATCGCGCTCGCCGCCGGCATCGTCTTCGCGTGCCTGACCGCCGAGTCCGCGCTGTGGACCGGCGCGCTGGTCGAGACCTTCGACGGCGACCTCACGCTGCTCGGCGCGGTCGTCTCCGGCGTCCTGTACTGGGCACTCGCCCGCCGCGAACCACAATTCGCCAAGCGCTGACCGACCGCGCGCGGCCCACCCGAAGACCCACCCCGCACCACGTTTCCGCACCACCCTGGAGTCACCGTGTCCCACACCGCCGATCTGGTCCTGCGCAACGCCCGCATCCACACCGTCGACCCCGACCTGCCCGAAGCCGAGGCGCTCGCCGTCCGCGCCGGCCGGATCGCCTGGGTGGGTGCGGACGCCGACGCGGCGGCCTGGATCGGCCCGGACACCACCGTGCTCGACGGCGCCGGGCGGCGGGTGCTGCCCGGCTTCATCGACGCGCACAACCACGTCCGGCTCGGCTCGGACGACGCGTGCGTGCAACTGGCCGGCGTGCGCACGCTCGCCGGCATCCACGAGCGGATCGGTGCGTGGCTGGCGGCCAACCCGGACGCCGAGTGGATCGAGGCCGAGGCGTTCGACTACTCGGCGATCCCCGACGGGCGGATGCCGCGCGCGAGCGACCTGGACCCGGTCACCGGCGACGTGCCCGCGTTCGTGCTCAGCTACGACGTGCACACCGCGTGGCTGAACAGCGCGGCGATCAAGCGCCTGGGGATCACCCGGGACAGCGACGTGCTGCCGTTCGGTCGGGTGGACAAGGACCCGGAGACGGGCGAGCCGACCGGCTTCGTCAAGGACTTCGCGATCCGCGGGCTTTCCCGCGAGGGGCACCGGGCACTGCGCGAGCTGGGCCTGCCGTGGGCCTCGGCGGACCGGCAGTACGGCCGACTGGCCAAGAGCCTGGACGACGCGATCCGGTTCGGCATCACCACCGTGGTCGAGCCGCAGAACTCGCTCGACGACCTCGCGCTGTACACCCGCGCCCGGCACGAGGGCCGACTGCGCTCGCGCATCGTGGCGGCGCTGTTCCACCCGCGCGGCACCACCGCCGCGGACCTGGACGAGTTCGCCGAGGCGGCCCGGGCGCACAACGACGACCGGCTGCGGGTGGGCCCGCTCAAGCTGTACATCGACGACGTGGTCGAGCCGCGCACGGCCGCGCTCCTGGAGCCGTACCGCGGCTGCGCGCACCACCGGGGCGAGACGTTCTACCCGGCCGAGGAGTTCGCCGGCCTGCTCGCCGAGTTGGACGGCCGGGGCTTCCAGTGTTTCGTGCACGCCACCGGCGACCGGGGCATCCGCACCGTCCTGGACGCGGTCGAGCACGCCCGTACGGTCAACGGCGCACGCGACGCGCGCCACCAGGTCGTGCACGTGGAGTGCCTGGACCCGGCGGACGTGTCGCGCTTCGCCGAACTGGGCGTGGTCGCGTGCATGCAGCCGCGGCACTGCGCGCCGGAGATCGCCGGGCCCGGTCAGGACTGGGCCGAGAACGTCGGCGAGGAGCGCTGGCACAAGGCGTGGCCGATGCGGAGCCTGCATGCCGCGGGCGCCGTGCTGGCGCTGTCCAGCGACTGGAACGTGGCCGAGATGGACCCGATGGTCGGCGTGTACACCGCGCTCACCCGGGCACCGCTGGCCGGCGGCCCGTCCTGGATCCCGACCGAGACGCTCGACATCGAGACCACCGTGCACGGCTACACGATGGGCTCGGCGTACGCGAACTTTTTGGAGCATGAGCGCGGTTCGCTCACCGTCGGCAAGCTCGCCGACTTCGTCGTGCTCTCCCGCGACATCATGGGCATCGCGCCGGCCGACATCCCCGGCACGGTCTGCGAGATCGTCGCGGTCGGCGGTGAGGTCGTGCACACCGCATAGCGTCGTCGGTCGGGATCACCGCTGCGCGGCGACCAGTTCCCGGGCCTCCTCGACCGTCTCCACCGCCGGTGGCGAACCCATCAGCGGCTTGCGGGCCGTCTCGGCCATCGTGAGCGCGGCGGCCAGGCCGACGGCCGCCGCGAGCATCATGTAGAAGGCCGGCATGTAGTCGTTGCCCGTCCCGTCGACCAGCGCCTCGGCCACGAACGGGGTGGTGCCGCCGAACAGCGAGACCGAGATGTTGAACGAGACGGACAGCGCCCCGGAGCGGATCTCGGTCGGGAACAGGGCGGGCAACGCGGCGGACATGGTGGCCAGGAAGCAGACCAGGACCAGGCCCAGGATGAGCAGGCCGATGAAGATCGGTACCAGGTCGCCCTGCTTGATCAGCACGAAGCACGGGATCGGCAGCACCATGAAGCCCACGCACCCGGCGATGATCACCGGCTTGCGGCCGATCCGGTCGGTCAGCCCGCCCAGCGGGTGGATCACCGCGAGCAGCACGATCATCACCACGACGATCTGCAGCAGGCCGTGCGTCTCGTTGTAGCCGAGGGTGTCGGAGAGATAGGTCGGCATGTACGACAGCAGCATGTAGTCGTTGATGTTGTACGCCGCGACCAGCGCGATACAGATGACCATCGCCCGCCGTTGCCCGAGGAAGATCCGCTTGAACTCGCGCACCGTCTCGTTCCCGTGCTCGCCCCCCTCCGCTTCCGCCTCGGTCGCGGCCGACTGCTCCATCACCTTCGCGAACGCCGGCGACTCCTCCAGCCGCAGCCGCAGGTACAGCCCGATCACCCCGATCGGGCCCGCCACCAGAAACGGGATGCGCCACCCCCACGTGCGCATCTCGTGGTCGCTGAGCACCGCCGTCAGCAGGGTGACCAGGCTCGCCGCCAGGATGTAGCCGATCAGCGTGCCGAACTCCAGGAAGCTGCCGTAGAACCCGCGCCGCTTGTCCGGCGCGTACTCGGCGATGAACGTACTCGCGCCGCCGTACTCGCCGCCCGCCGAGAATCCCTGGAGCATCCGGAACAGGACCAGCAGGATCGGCGCGACGAAGCCGATCGTGCCGTAGCTGGGGATCAGGCCGATGCACAACGTGCCGCTCGCCATCATCAGCATCGTGATCGCGAGCACCTTCTTGCGCCCGATCCGGTCGCCGAGCGGCCCGAAGAAGAAGCCGCCGAGCGGCCGGACCAGGAAGGCCGCGGCGAAGGTCGCGAACGAGGACAACGTCTGCGCGGTGTCGTTTCCCGAAGGGAAGAACACCTTTCCGATCGTGACCGCCATGTAGGCGTAGATGCCGAAGTCGTACCACTCCATGGCATTGCCGAGCATGGTCGCCTTGACCGCGGTGTCCACGGTCTTGGCGTCGACGACCGTGATGTCTTCCTCGCGCACCTGTCTCCCTCGTCCTGGAACCACCCCCGCGCTCCAGGTTGGGGCAGGTGGTCACGCGAAAGGGGACACGACACAGGCTTCCACGCAAAAAGCCCCGATCCACCCGAAGATCGGGCGAATCGGGGCTCGTGGACCCCCGAGCGGAGCGGAGTGTGCCCTCAGGCCGCGTCGAGCTTGAGGTCCTTGATCAGCTTGGCCACGTGGCCGGTCGCGCGGACGTTGTACAGCGCCCGCTCCACCTTGCCGTTCTCGTCCACCACGAACGTCGAGCGGATCACGCCCTTGACCGTCTTGCCGTACATGGTCTTCTCGCCGAAGGCGCCGTACGCCTCCAGCGTGCTCTTGTCCGGGTCGGCGACCAGCGTCACCGTGAGGTTCTCCTTCTCCCGGAACTTGCCGAGCTTCTCCGGCTTGTCCGGCGAGATGCCGACCACGTCGTAGCCCGCGCCCGCGAGCAGGTCCAGGTTGTCGGTGAAGTCGCACGCCTGCTTGGTGCAGCCCGGGGTCAGCGCGGCCGGGTAGAAGTACACGATGACCTTGCGGCCCGCGTAGTCGGACAGCGAGACGTCCTTGCCGTCGGCGTCGGACAGGGTGAAGGCGGGGGCGGTGTCGCCCGCCTGAAGACGGTCGCTCACGAAGAACTCCTCGGATCGCTCGGCACGTACGCCGCAACGCTAGCGCTGCGGTCGGACCCGTCCGGGCCCGGAGCCGCTCGGCACGCACGCGCGTCCCACCGGCGCGTCATTCGTCAACGCGAGGCAAAGAAGCATGCGCGCGCCCCTCTGTTGCCACCATCACCCAATTGCGAGGCTTTTGCAGTTGCGGCCGAAGGCCATAAAATCCCACAGCCGAATCCGGCATTTCGGGAGGGCCACATGCACATACCCAACGGGTTCATCGACGGCCCCGTATCCGCGGGAGCGGGCGTCGTCGCGGTCGCCGGGATCGCCGTCGGCCTGCGTGGCGCACGTCGCGAGCTGGACGAACGCACCGCGCCCCTGGCCGGCCTGGTCGCGGCCTTCGTCTTCGCCGTCCAGATGCTCAACTTTCCGGTCGCCGGCGGGACCAGCGGCCACCTGCTCGGTGGCACCCTGGCCGCGATCCTGGTCGGCCCGTACACCGGCATGTTGTGCGTGGCGGTGGTGCTGCTGATGCAGGGTCTGTTCTTCGCCGACGGTGGCCTGACCGCGCTCGGCCTGAACATCACCATCATGGGCATCGTGACCGTCGTGGTCGGCTACGGGCTCTTCCGCCTGGCGCTGGGCCTGCTGCCCGCGCGGCACTCGTCCGTACCCGTGGCCGCGTTCGTCGGCGCGCTGGTGTCGGTACCGGCCGCCGCCTGCGTGTTCACCGCGTTCTATGCGATCGGCGGGACCACCGACGTGTCGATCGGCAAGGTGGCCGGCGCGATGATCGGCGTGCACGTCCTGATCGGCATCGGCGAGGCGATCATCACCGCGGCCACCGTCTCCAGCGTGCTCGCGGTGCGACCCGACCTCGTCCACGGCGCGCGCGGCCTCGCGCGCCCGCTCGAACTGCGCTCGGCAGGGGGACCCCGATGACCCGCGTCCGTACCCGCACGTTGCTGATCGCGGGCGTCCTGCTCGCCCTGGTGCTGGCCGGCTTCGTCAGCTACTACGCGAGCCAGAGCCCGGACGGCCTGGAGAAGGTGTCCGCCGACAAGGGCATCGACACCAAGGAGCGGGACCACCAGTTCAAGGACGGCCCACTGGCCGACTACAGCGTCAAGGGGGTGCACAACGAGCGGCTCTCCGGCGGCCTGGCCGGCGTGATCGGCGTCGGCGCCACGCTGCTGGTGGGCACCGGCGTGTTCTGGTTGGTCCGCAAGCGCTCCACCGGCACCGACCCGGCGACCGCGCGCACGGCCGACTCCGCCGCCGGTTCCGGGGCCTGACCATGGCGGCGGGACACGGACATCGGCTCCACCGACCCGGCGACTCGCCGATCCACCGGCTGCCGCCGCACTGCAAGCTCCTCGCGCTGGTCGGTTTCGTGGTGGCCACGGTGTCCACGCCCCGGGATGCCTACTGGGCTTTCGCCGGGTACGCCGTGCTGCTCGCCGCGGTCGCCGCGCTCGCCCGGGTGCCCGCCGGATTCCTGCTGCGTCGCCTGCTGGTCGAGCTGCCGTTCGTGGGCTTCGCCGTACTGTTGCCGTTCGTCGCGAACGGGCCGCACGTCGAGGTGCTGGGCCTGTCGCTCAGCCGGGACGGCCTGCTCGGCGCCTGGAACATCATGGCCAAGGGCACCCTGGGGGTGGTCGCGGGCGTGTTGCTCGCGGCCACCACCGAACTGCGCGCCCTGCTCCTGGGCCTGCAGAAGTTGCGGATGCCGCCGCTGCTGATCCAGATCATGTCGTTCATGCTGCGCTACGGCGCGGTGATCACCGCCGAGATGGGCCGGATGCGGATCGCCCGCGAATCGCGCGGCTTCCTCGCGCGCGACCTGCGCCAGACCCCGGTGGTGGCCAAGTCCGCCGGCGCGCTGTTCATCCGCTCCTACGAGCGCGGCGAACGGGTGCACCTGGCGATGCTCAGCCGGGGTTACACCGGGACCATGCCGGTGCTCCTGGACACCCGGGCCACCCGCGCCCAGTGGGCCGCCGCCGCGGCACTGCCGGCGGCGGCGCTCGCGGTGTGGGCGGCGGCGCTGACCCTGTGAGGCGCCGACCCGATGTGCCGACCGACGGCGCCGACCCGATGAACGGAGTCCCCAGGTGAGTGACACCCCGGCCACCGCCCCCTCGCTGGTCGTCCGCGGCCTCGCCTACGCCTACCCCGACGGCCACCAGGCGCTGTACGGCGTCGACCTGACCATCGCGCGCGGCGAACGGGTCGCGCTGCTGGGCCCCAACGGCGCCGGCAAGACCACCCTGGTGCTGCACCTCAACGGCATCCTGACCGCCGGGGCCGGCACCGTCGAGGTGGCCGGTCTGCCGGTGGCGAAGGAGCATCTGCGCGAGATCCGCCGCCGGGTCGGCATCGTCTTCCAGGACCCGGACGACCAGCTCTTCATGCCCACCGTCCGCGAGGACGTCGCGTTCGGCCCGGCCAACCTGGGCCTGCGCGGCGCCGCGCTGGAGGAGCGCGTACAGGACGCGCTGGCCCGGGTGGGCATGGCCGGCTTCGCCGATCGGCCGCCGCACCACCTCAGCTACGGCCAGCGCCGCCGGGTCGCGGTGGCCACGGTGCTCGCGATGGAGCCGGAGATCCTGGTCCTGGACGAGCCGTCCTCGAACCTGGACCCGGCGAGCCGGCGCGAACTGGCCGAGGTACTCCGTTCGCTCGATGTCACCGTACTGATGGTGACCCACGACCTGCCCTACGCGTTGGAACTGTGTCCGCGCGCGACGGTGCTGGCGGGCGGCGTCGTGGTCGCCGACGGCGGCACCCGCGAGCTGCTCCTGGATCGCGACCTGATGGCCGCCCACCGACTGGAACTGCCGTACGGGTTCGACCCGTCGTCGGTCCCGGCCTGACCGCTCCCGGGCCGCCCGCCGGCGCCACGACACCCGGTTGACACGGGTGCGGGGATGTACCTGACAGACTTGGGGAACACACGAGCGCAGGGGCCGGAGAGGACGGGTTGTGAGCGACCACGGGCGGGAACTGTCTCCGGCGGAGTTGGAGCGGGAAGGCCGGGCGGCGTTGGGCCGTCCGGTGACGGCACACGCTGAGCGGAGTCGGGTGGAGTCGGTGAACGGTGCGCACAAGGCTGACGTTTCGAACGCCGAGCACAAGGACGGGAAGGCCGCCGACAAGCACACCGGCGGCGACCAGCCGGACCGGCGCTCGCCGCAGCAGATCGAGCGGGACATCGAGGCGGCCCGGGCCAGCCTGGCGGTGACGCTGGACGAGATCGTCGACCGGGTGAAGCCGGCCAACGTCGCGGCGCGCGCGAAGGACAAGGTGCGGGCCCAGTTCATCGACAGCGACACGGGCGCGCCGCGCAAGGAGCGCATCGTGCCGCTCGCGGGTGGGGTGGCGGGGCTGCTCCTGCTGGTCGTCCTGGTGAAGAGCCGGGGCAAGGCGGACAAGAACGTCAAGCCCGGCAAGGGCAAGAAGAAGCGCTGAGCCCGGGCGCGTCGACCCCGGGCACGTCCGCCGGGTCCGGTCCGGGACCGACCCCGGGCCCGGCCGAGGCCGAATCGACGCCGAACGGATCGGAACACCACACCTCCCGGTGACGCACGTTCGGCGTCGGACGGGTAGCTTGTCGAAGCGTGAGTTCCGACAGGTCCCAGTCTTCGAGCAACACCGCCCACCATCTCGGCGAGAAGCTGCCCATCCGCATGCTGCACGACCGTGTCCTGGTCCGCCAGGACGCGGCGGAGGGTGAGCGCCGCTCCGGCGGCGGCATCCTGATCCCCGCGACCGCACAGGTCGGCAAGCGGCTGGCGTGGGCCGAGGTGGTCGCGGTCGGCCAGAACGTCCGCACCGTCGAACCGGGCGATCGTGTCCTGTACGACCCCGAGGAGCGCGCCGAGGTCGAGGTGCGCGGCGTCCCGTACGTCCTGCTCCGCGAACGCGATCTGCACGCGGTCGCCGCCGAGCGCATCGAGGTCTCGGGCGAGGCCACCGGCC
This sequence comes from Embleya sp. NPDC025285, assembly GCF_055558835.1. NCBI lineage: Bacteria > Bacillati > Actinomycetota > Actinomycetes > Kitasatosporales > Streptomycetaceae > Embleya > Embleya sp. NPDC025285. The sequence continues at coordinate 102,592 of NZ_JBVHLU010000018.1, read as the reverse complement.
TCTACCTCTAGAACAAGGCCCGGTACCCCGCCCCAGCCCTGGGAACGACCACCGCACGGGCGCCACGAGAGCACCGCCGCATGACCGCCGAGAGATCTCCGAACAGCCGTACCGCCGGGTGGTGAGCCGACTCGCCACCCGGCGGTTTTGTCCTCCGGCGGCGCTTTCGCACGCCCGGAACGCACCCACTCGCACCGAGCGACTCACCCCTTGGGATGAACTCTTCTGCCAGGATGACCCGATCCGCACGAAGAGCCGGCCATGAGGAGAGGGACAGATGCCGCGACGTCGGATCTGGATAGCGGCGCTGTGCGCGGTCGCGCTGATGGGTTTCCTGGGCGGCGGCCTGGTCGGGGTGTTCGGCGGTGGCGACGGCAAGGCCGCCGGCGCGTCGGCGACCACGCCCGGCCCGAGCGGCTCCTCCCCGAGCCCGCCCGCCGCGGTCGCGGCGCAGATAACCACGGCGCCGCCGACCACCGCCGCGCCGACCTCGGCGTCACCGTCGCCGTCCAAGAGCGCGTCCGCCAAGCCGGTCCTGGCCTCGGGCAAGCGCTACGTGCTGACCCTGGCGGACGGCCGGGCGATGGACGTGAGCGGCGGCAGCGACCGGGATCGCGCACCGGTGATCGTGTACCCGGCGGGGCCGGGCAAGGCGAACCAGCAATGGGTGGTGCGCGACGCCGGCGACGGTTTCGTCCGGTTGCAGTCGGCGGACTCGCACAAGTGCCTGGAGGTGGCGGACGGTCGAGGGGCCCGGGCCTATCAGGACGACTGCGGCCGCGGCGACACCCAGTTGTGGAAGCCGCAGACCAGTGGCTCCGGGGTGGTGCTGCTCGCCCGCAACGGCTCCGCGCTGGGGCTGGCCGACCAGGTCAAGGGCCAACAGAGTCTGGCCCTGGTGCCGGCCGGCTCGGGAGCGGTCTGGCAGGCCGGCGCCGCGTGACCGGGCGCCGGACGGCAGGCCGGAATCGGCCGAGCCGCGCCGGCGATCGAACATGCCGAGGGACCGCCCGGGCCGGGCGGCGCCTGGGTGGTTCGCCCGGCCCGAACGGCGTCAGCCGCCGTTGAAGCCCTTCGAGACACGCGCGCCCAGGTCGGCGTCGACCTTCGTCCAGTAATCGATCACCCGGGGCAGCACCTCGGCGCTCACCGGCCCATCGCTCTTCATGTGCCCGACGATGTTGGCGACCAGGTGCTCCCGGTCCGTCTCGGACATCACGTGGCGCCACAGCGTGCCGGGCTGACCGAAGTCGTCGTCCTCGGCGTGCGGCCTGTAGGCGGAGCGCATGATCTCGCCGGTGACCGCGTAGTTCTCGTCCGTGTACAACTCCGGATTCGCCACCGGGCCGCCGTAGCTGTTCGGCGCGTACACCGGGTCGCCGTAGTTCTCGAACCGCATCGCGCCGTCCTTGTTGTACGAGTGGACCGGCACGATCGGGCGGTTGATCGGCAGCTGGAGGTAGTTCGGGCCGATCCGGTAGCGGTGCGTGTCCGGGTAGCTGAACAACCGGCCCTGGAGCATCTTGTCCGGGCTCGCGCCGATCCCGGGCACCAGGTTGGCCGGTTCGAACGAGGCCTGCTCGACCTCGGCGAAGTAGTCCGAGGGGTTGCGGTTCAAGGTCATCCGGCCGACCTCGATCAGCGGGTAGTCGCCGTGCGGCCACACCTTGGTCAGGTCGAACGGGTTGAACCGGTAGTTCGCGGCGTCCTCGAACGGCATCACCTGTACGTGCAGCGTCCAGGACGGGTGGTCGCCGCCGGTGATCGCGTCGCGCAGGTCGCGGATGTGGAAGTCGCGGTCCTCGCCGGCCTGCGCGGCGGCCTCGGCGTCGGTGAAGTTCTCGATGCCCTGGTCAGTCAGGAAGTGGTACTTGATCCAGAACTTCTCGCCGCCGGCGTTGACCCACATGAAGGTGTGGCTGCCGAAGCCGTGCATGTTGCGCCACGTCCTCGGGGTGCCCCGGTCGGACATCAGGAAGGTGACCTGGTGCGCGGACTCGGGCGAGAGCGTCCAGAAGTCCCACTGCATGTTGTGGTCGTGCAGGTGGGTGTCCGACCGGCGCTTCTGCGAGTGGATGAAGTCGGAGAACTTGCTCGGATCCCGGATGAAGAAGATCGGCGTGTTGTTGCCGACCAGGTCGTAGTTCCCGTGCCGGGTGTAGAACTTGATCGCGAAGCCGCGCGGGTCGCGCACGGTGTCGGGGAACCCGAGCTCACCGGCGACCGTCGAGAAGCGGATGAACATCGGCGTCTCGCGACCGGGCTGGAACAGGTCCGCCTTGGTGAATTGGCTGACGTCCCGGGTGACCTGGAAGATCCCGTGGGCGCCGCCCCCCTTCGCGTGCACCACCCGCTCCGGCACCCGCTCACGGTTGAACTGCGCCATCTTCTGGATGACGTAGTGGTCCTGGAGCAGCAACGGGCCGTCGGGTCCGACGGAGAGCGAGAACTCGTCGCTCGGGGCCGCGATACCCGCGTCGGTCGTGGTGGTCGGGCGTTCGGTCATCGCCAGTGTCCCTTTCGTGTGGTTCACGTGCCGGGTCTTGGAGCGCCGATTCCAACCTGGGTCCGAAATTGGAATGGGTCAAGACCTGTATGGCATCCAGTCCATGATCTTTCCGACTGTCCTTTATGCCCCGTGTGATCGTCTGCACGCCTGAGCCCTGGAACAGCGCGCAGTGCCCGCGGGTTGCAACTCAAAGCACCGGAGCGCAATCGGGTGGGCGGGAAACGGGCGAGAAAGAGGGACGCGGAGTGGACGCTGTGAAGTTGTCGGTACTGGACGTGGCGCCGGTGGGAACCGGGTACTCGGCGACCGAGGCGCTGCGTACGAGCACCGAGTTGGCGAAGCTGGCCGAGCGATGGGGATTCCACCGGTTCTGGGTGGCGGAACACCACAACATGCCCGGCATCGCCAGTTCGTCGCCGCCGGTGCTGCTCGCCCACCTGGCCGCGCACACCTCGACCCTGCGGCTGGGCTCGGGCGGCGTGATGTTGCCCAACCACGCGCCGCTCGTGGTCGCCGAGCAGTTCGGCACGCTCCAGGCGCTGCATCCCGGGCGAATCGACATCGGCATCGGCCGGGCCCCGGGCACCGATCAGGTCACCATGCGCGCGCTGCGGCGCGGCGGCGGGGCCGAGTCGGTCGAGGAGTTCCCGCAGGCGCTCGGCGAGCTGATCGGGTTCGTCACCGGGTCGTTCGCGGCGGACCACCCGTACGCGCGGATGCACGCGGTGCCCGGTCCCGCGTCCGGGATCGAGGCGGGAGGCGAGTTCGCGTCCGCCGAGGCACCGGTGTGGCTGCTGGGGTCCAGCGGCTACAGCGCGCAGTTGGCCGGGATCCTGGGCCTGCCGTTCGCGTTCGCGCATCACTTCAGCGGGCAGCACACGCTGCCCGCGCTCGAGTTGTACCGCGAGTCGTTCCAGCCCTCCGAGTCGCTCAAGGAGCCGTACTCGATGATCGCGGCCGGGGTGATCGCGGCCGACACGCACGAGGAGGCCGAGCGGCTCGCGTTGTCCCAGGCGTTGTCGATGTTGCGGCTGCGCGGCGGCAACCCCGGTCGGATGCCGTCGCCGGAGGAGGCCGAGGCCTACCCGTGGACGCCCGCCGAGCGGGAGTTCGTGGCGAACTACCGGCGCCAGCACATCTCGGGCGACCTGGCCGAGGTGCGGGCCGGCATGCGCGAACTGCGCGAGCGCACCAAGGTGGACGAATTGATGGTGATCAGCAACGTATACGGCCACGACGCGCGGATCCGCTCGTACGAGCTGATCGCGAAGGCGTGGGGACTGATCGAGGAGTGAGCGGCACCGGCCGGGTCGTGGGGGCGACCCGGCCGGTATCGGTGGCCTTCCCCGAAGGGCCCGGCCCGCCGCGGCGTGGTTCGCGTCGGGCGGCCCGAAGTCGCGCCGTTCACCGCACCGTGACGCCGATCCGGTGGTAGCCGGTCGCGCCGTCGGGGACCACGTCGGCGTTCTTGGCGGTCTGTACCGCGCCGGTGCCGTCCGTGGCCCGCACCCGCAGTACGTGCCTGCCCGGCGTCGCGTCCCACATCCAGCGGTATTGGCGCCAGGTGTCGGTGGTGGTCTGCGGCGCGAGCTCGGCGGGCTGCCACGGGCCCTCGTCGACTTGGATCTCGACCGCGGCGATGCCCCGGTGTTGCGCCCACGCGACGCCGGCGACCGGGACCCGGCCGGCGTTCACGGTGCCCCCGTCCCTGGGCGTGTCCAGCCGCGACTGGGTCTTGATCGGGGCCTGCCGGGCCCAGCCGAGCTTGACCCAGTAGGCGCTGAACGCGTCGAACCGGGTCACCTCGAGGTCCACGATCCACTTGCACGCGGACACGTAGCCGTACAGTCCCGGAACCACCATCCGGACCGGGAAGCCGTGCTTGATCGGCAGCGGCTCGCCGTTCATCGCGTACGCCAGCATCGCGTCACGCCCGTCGAGCACCTCGCGCAGCGGCGTGCCGATCGTCATGCCGTCCGGCGATCTGGAGACGATCTGATCGGCACCGGGCCGGATTCCCGCCTCACGCAGCAGGTCGGCCAGTGGGGTGCCCAGCCAGCGGGCGTTGCCGATCAGGTCGCCGCCGACCTCGTTGGACACGCAGGCCAGCGTGATGTCCCGCTCGATCGCGAGGCGGGCCCGCAACTGCGGGTAGTCCAGCCGGATTTCCCGGTCCACCAGGCCGTGGATACGCAACTGCCAGTCCTCGGCCCGAAGCTGCGGCACGGTGAACGCGGTGTCGATCCGGTAGAAGTCGGCGTGCGAGGTCAGGTACGGGGTCAGGCCGGGCTCGATCAAGCCGGGGCCGGCCGGCGCGGCCGCGCTGATCGGCGCGGGCAGGTTCCCCGCGACGGACGCGCGGGACCGCTCCGCGTTGAACCGGGCGTGCTGGAGCATCCGTCCGCCGAACCCGGTCACCGCGGCGACCGCGGCGGCGCCGACCAGGATCACCGTACGGCGCGAGGTGTCCGGGGCCGGTTCGCGCACGTCGTCCTCGGACGCGCCCGGCAGCGGGCGGGCGAGCGGGCGTCGGTCGACCAGGTCGGGCCGGGTCGACAGGATCAGCGCGAGCATCCCGAACAGCGTGCCGACCAGCACCGGGGCCAGGTCGGCGGGTGTGTACGAGGGGCGGTCGACGGCGGTCCAGGCCACGAAGGCACCGAGCGCGAGCACGCCGACGATCCCGTAGCGCAGCCGCCGGGCGGCGAGCGCACCGAGTCCGGCGGCGAACAGCGCGAGCAGCACGGTGATCACGGTCAGCAGGAACGCCTTGTCCGCGGTCCCGAAGGTGCGGATCGCCCATTCGCGCGGCCCCTGCGGCGCCCGGTCGGTGACCGCGCCGCTGATCGTCACGAACGGTGTGGCCTCCGGTCGCACGAACGCCGCGATCGCCTCGGCCACGCCGACCGCCACGGCCGCCGAGAGCACGCCCGCCAACGCGGCACCGGGCCATCCAGAACGCCGCACGACGCCACCTCACGCTCGGGAAAATCGGTTCGCGGAACAGCTCCTCCATCCTGACCCGCACGTGTCCTGGACGGGGGAATCCGCTGCTTACCGTTGTATGACGAAGCGTCAGGAGTCTGCCGGCCTTATTGCAAGTCGCTTGCAATACGCTTTCCGGGTTCCAGTCGCCGATCCGTCGGGAGAAGCCGTGAGCACCATCGACCGGGAGCGGTCCATATCCACCGCCGAACTGATCCGGGCCTGGGTCACCGGTTGGGCGGCGGCCCGATCGGTACCCGCGCCGGTCGAGGCGGCGGGCGGCTTCCGGCTCGACGTCGGATTGCCCGAGCACCGCGTGCGCTACGTGTTGCACGACGTCGGGCACGTGGCCGAGACGGCCCGGACCCGGACCGATCCCGGCACCTGGATCAAGAGCTTCGGCCCGCCCGAGCGGATCGGCCCCGAACTGACGCCCGCGTGGACGATCGGCGATCCGGAGTACGTGATGACCGGGCCCCTGCGGCAGGCCGCGGTGCTCCCGCCGAGCGGGTACACGATCGAGGTCGAGCCGGTGGGCGCGGTCGTGTTCGTGCGGTTGCTCGCCGGCGACGGCGCGGTCGCCGCGAGCGGGCGAATCGGGGTCACCGGGGAGACAGCCGTGGCCGACCAGATCCGGACCGACCCGGCGCACCGGCGTCGAGGACTGGGCAGCGTGCTGATGACCGCGCTCGGCGACGCCGCCGCCGAGCGCGGCGCCCGCACCGGGGTGCTGGTCGCCACCCCTGCCGGCCGGGCGTTGTACACCCGCCTGGGCTGGACGCTGTACGGCGTGCTCACCCCGGCCTGGATTCCGGAACCGGCGATCGCACCCGAGGCGGGGGTACCCGCCGCCGAGCCGAGCCTCGCGTCCTCCCCGGTTCAGGCCCGGCCCGCCCGGTAGGCCCGCTTCACCTCGGCCCAGCGTTCCCGGTCCGCCGGGCCGAGCAGGCCGCGCAGTTCGGCCAGCTTGAGCAGGTTGGCCTCGGCATCGGTGGTCAGCGTCTGTGCCTGCGCCGTGTAGTGGTCGTCCACGAGTGTGTCGACCTCGGCGTCGTCGAGCACCCGCAGGAGCCGCTCGGCCGGTCTGTTGGTGTCGTCCGGCCACGGGAAAAGCGCGGTCAAAGCGGAGTACTGGGCCAGCCCAGGATCCGGGCGCCCAGCGCGGCGGTCTCCAGGGTGTAGCGCTGGATCGCGTCGCCGGGGTCGTATCCGGTCAGCGTCCGGATCCGCTCCAGCCGGTAGGAGAGTGTGCGTACGCTGATCCGCAACCGGCGCGCGGCCTCGGCGTTGACGTAACCCGCCGCCGCACACGCGGTGATCGTCTCCAGGAGCGGGACCGCGCCGCCACGCGCCTGCACCAGCGGCCCCAGCGCGCTGCGAACCAGGTCGGACATCGCCGCGCGGTCGCGCATCAACACCGGGAAGACCAGCAGATCGGCCGCGTCGAGCACGGTCCCGGGCAGATCCAGCCGCACGGCCAGGTCGAGCGCGCCCAGCGCCTCCTCGTAGGAGAGCACCACGCCGCCCGCACCGGCGTGCGGCCGGCCCAGTGCGACCCGGTCGGCGCCCTCGCGGCCCGCGCCGCCGGCCGTCGCGTACTTCGCAAACGCGGTCAGCACCGACTGCTCGTCGTCCGCCGCGACGCACACGAGCCGGCCGTCCTTGGTGGTCAGCAACACGTCCCGTTCGCCGAACCGCCCGATCAGCTCGCGCTCGACCCGGCGGACCAGGGGGTGCGCCTCGTCATAGTCCGTCCCACCCACGGCGACCGCGACCACGTGCGTCCGGGCCAGCCGCAGCCCGAAGCGTTCGGCACGCTCGGCCAGCCGACCCAGGTCGCTGCGCCCGTACAGCAGGTCGTCGATGAACTCGCGCCGCGCGGCCTCCTCCTGGCGGACCGCCAGCCGTCGCGCGTGCTCGTGGCCGGCGCCGAGCGCGGCGATCGCCGCGTCCAAAGCGGCCAGCGCCGCGTCCCCGCCCCGGGCCGCCTCGGTCACACTCGCCGCCCGACCGATGCCCGGCAGCGTCCCCCAGGCCCGACGCGTCTCGCGCAGATACAGCCCGACCAGCGGACGCCAGTCGTACCCGGCCTCCCCGGCCCGCTCCCCCATCTCGGCCAGCGCGTGCAACTCGGCCCGCCGCAGCAGCCGTCCGGTCGCGGAAACCTCCCGCAACAACTCGGCCCATCCACCCACGAACTCGACGGGTATCCCCTCGTCGCTCTTCACGCCGCGTCCCCCCGAGGCCCCACCACGTTGCCGAATAGCAGCCAGGAAAACGCTACCAACCTTGCCGATTCCCGGCAGAGCGATGGCGATGGGGCAGCGGGGCACGCACCGACACGGTCCACGCGCGGATTGCCTCGACAGCGCGGCTGGGGCGACGCGCATTCCGGAGCGGCGGGCCGAACATCGAAGTGGTCGCCGAGACGGGCGACAAGAGGGCGACGAGACAGGCCACCCGACCACGACGCCGGCGTCGGCGTCGGCCTCGGCGCAGAGGTCGGATTCGGCGCGACCCGTCGGCCCGACCCCCGCCCGGTCGTCAGCCGATCAGTTCGGAGACGATCGGCGCCAGGGCACGAAACGCCTTGCCCCGGTGGCTGATCGCGTTCTTCTCGGCGGCGGTCAGCTCGGCGGCGGTGCGAGTGTCGTCGGCGACCAGGAGGATCGGGTCGTATCCGAAGCCGCCGGTGCCGCGCGGCTCGCGGGTCAAGGTGCCTTCGAACCGGCCCTCGACCACCCGCTCGGTGCCGTCCGGCAGCGCGAGCGCCGCCGCGCAGGCGAACCACGCGGCGCGGTGTTCGTCCGCGATGTCGGACAGTTGCGCGAGCAGCAACCGCAGGTTGGCCGTGTCGTCGCCGTGCGTGCCGGCCCAACGCGCGGAGAAGATACCGGGCATGCCGTTGAGCGCGGCCACGCACAGGCCCGAGTCGTCGGCGATCGCCGGGAGCCCCGTGGCCCGCGCGATGGCGTGGGCCTTGAGCAGGGCGTTGGCCGCGAAGGTGAGGCCGGTCTCGGGCACGTCGGGGACGTCCGGGTAGGCGTCCATGCCGACGAGTTCGACGTCGAGCCCGACGTCCCGGAGGATCTGCTGGAGCTCGACGACCTTGTTGGCGTTGCGGGTGGCGAGTACGAGACGGCTCATACGGCAAGCCTAGGACTCGTGGCGGCCGCGGATCGAATCCGGGCCGCCCTCGCGGACCGGTTACTTGACGCAGATCGTGGTCAGGTTCTTCGCGCCGTTGATCAGCGGCTGCACGTCGCTCGCGCCCAGACTGTCACCGTTGGCGGCCTTGGTGCTGAGCTGGGTGATCACGTCGCCGAGGCTGTTCGCGGCGTTCTTGGCGTCGTCCGAGTCCAGGTCCTTGGTCTTGTCGTCCAAGGTCTTCTGCAGGTTGTCGAGCGACTTCCGGGCAGCGGCCGGATCGTTGAGCACATTGCTCAGGTTGGAGATGTCGTTGGTCAGGTTGGTGGCCAGTTCGGCACACGAGATGGCCTGCTGCGCCTGCTCGCACGCGACGGTGGCGAACAGCGCGCCCGCCATGGCGGTGGCCGCGATCGTGGTGCGCAGGACCCGGCGGGGACGGAACGTGGCGCGGAACATGGAGCTCCTCGTCAGGGACGGGCTGATCGGCCCGGTCGTGGCGGGTGCTGATCGGGATGACCAGATGCCATGACCGTACTGGTGACCGGGCCCGCGCCGGGCCGACCGTGGCACACCCGGTGCGTGCCGGTTGCGCGTACGTGACACTCGCAACCGGCACGTGACCACCATTTGCAGTGGTATGCCCGGGAAAGCGAATTCGCGGTCGCGCCCGGACGGTTGCCGTATCGGTTCGGCTCAGGACTCCAGCGCGAGCTGCTGAAGCACCGTCAGTTCCTCGCAGCCCCGCGCACCGAGGTCGAGCAGGTTGTTCAGCAGCGCGCGATCGAAGGGCTCCTTCTCCGCGGTGCCCTGCACCTCGACGAAGCGTCCGTCACCGGTGCACACGATGTTCATGTCGGTGTCGGCCCGAACGTCCTCCTCGTAGGGAAGGTCGAGCATCGGCACGCCGTCGATGATCCCGACGCTGACCGCCGCCACCGAACCGACCAGTGGGTTGGCGCCTTTGCGGGTGAGCTTGTGCTCGCGCGCCCAGGTCACCGCGTCGGCCAGCGCGACGTACGCGCCGGTGATCGCCGCGGTCCGGGTGCCGCCGTCCGCCTGGAGCACGTCGCAGTCGAGGTGGATCGTGGTCTCGCCGAGCGCCTTGGTATCGATCACCGCGCGCAGCGAACGGCCGATCAGCCGCGAGATCTCGTGTGTACGCCCGCCGATCCGGCCCTTGACCGACTCGCGATCACCGCGCGTGTGGGTGGCGCGCGGCAACATCGAGTACTCGGCGGTGACCCAGCCCTCCCCACTGCCCTTGCGCCAGCGCGGCACGCCTTCGGTGACGCTCGCGGCGACCAGGACACGGGTACGGCCGAACTCGACGAGGACCGAGCCCTCGGCGTGGTCGAGCCACTTGCGCTGGAACGTGACGGGGCGAAGCTGGTCGGGGGTACGGCCGTCTACTCGTGACATGGACCCAGCCTAAGCGGTGGCACACACCCCTTCGGACCGGACACCCGGGCGGGCTCAGACCGTGTGCGAGGCGTCCGGCAGGGCCAGCTCGACGGCGCCGGTGAAGGTCTTGCGGGCGTCCTCGAGATTGCGCCCGCGGCTCGTCCACGGCGGGATGTGGGTAAGCAACAGCCTTCCCACGCCCGCCCGTTCGGCGTGTTCGCCGGCCTGGCGGCCGTTCAGGTGCACATGCGGCAGATTCTCCCGGCCGTGCTCGAACGACGCCTCGCACAGCAGCAGGTCGGCGCCGCGCGAGATCCGGACCAGGTCGTCGCTGACCCCGGTGTCGCCGGAGTAGACCAGCGACCGGCCGCCGGCCTCGATCCGGTAGGCGTACGACTCCACGGGATGCGGCATGCGGTCGGCGGTGATCCGGAACGGGCCGACCTCGAAGGTGCCGGTGACCACCGTGCGGAAGTCGAACACGTCGCCCATCCGCCCGTTGTCGATGGCGCCCTCGACGTCGTACGCGCGCGCGATCCGCTCGTGCGTGTCGGCCGGTCCGTACACCGACAGCGGGGGCAGTTCGCCGGACGGGCAGTATTTGCGGGCCACGAAGTAGCAGGCGAGGTCGAGGCAGTGGTCCGCGTGCAGATGGCTGAGCAGCACCGCGTCGATCGAGCCGAGCGTGGTGTGCCGTTGCAGCGCGCCGAGCGCGCCGTTGCCGAGGTCGATCAGGATGCGGACCCCGTCGGCTTCCAGGAGGTAGCACGAGCAGGGACTGTCCGGTCCGGGGAAGCTGCCGGAGCAGCCGACGACGGTGAGTTTCACGTGAGGGCTCCGAGCGCGTCGACGTGCGCGAGTTCGGGGCCGAGGAACCGGCGACCCACGTCGCGGAACTGGGCGGGATCGCCCGTGGTGAGGAATTGGTGCTCGGGCGCGGCCCGTCCGGTGTCACGCATCAGGCCGCCGGCCGCGAGTGCGCGGTAGACGTCCTTCGCGGTCTCCTCCGCGCTGGAGATCAGCGTGACCTGCTCCCCCACGACGTAGGAGATGACACCGGTGAGCAGCGGGTAGTGCGTGCAGCCGAGGATGAGGGTGTCCACGCCCTCGGACACGACCGGGTCGAGGTAACCCCGGGCGACCTTGAGCAGTTCGTCGCCGTTGGTCACCCCGCGCTCGACGAACTCGACGAAGCGCGGGCACGCCTGGGTGGTGAGGTTGATGTGCGGTGCGGCGGCGAACGCGTCCTCGTAGGCCATCGAGGTCTTCGTGGCCTGGGTCGAGATCACCCCGACCCGCCCGTTGCGAGTTGCCGCCGCGGCACGCCGGGTGGCCGGCTTGATCACCTCGACGACCGGCACCGCGTACCGCTCGCGCGCGTCCCGCAACATCGCGGCGGACGCGCTGTTGCAGGCTATGACCAGGAGTTTCACGCCCTCGTCCACGAGCCGGTCCAGGCATTCCAGCGCGTACCGACGAACCTCCGCGATCGGCCTCGGCCCGTAGGGCTGCCGCGCGGTGTCGCCGAGATAGCGGATCGGCTCGTTCGGAAGCTGGTCGAGCACGGCCCTGGCCACGGTCAGGCCACCAAAGCTCGAGTCGAAAATCCCGATCGGCGCGTCGTTGGATGCGAATGCCACCCCCTGAGAGTACGCAGAGGAGGGGTACGTCCCGGTGCACAACGGGCATGGGGGTGACCGACGTCATATCCAACCGCGCTGCGCGCGAGGCGGCTTCGCCACGCGGCCTCCGGCCGCCTGATCAAACGCGCTACGCGCGAACCGGCGGTTCCACCGCTCGTGGGCACGGATGAACGCGCTACGCGCGAACCGGCGGCCCCGCCGCTCTCTTCGCAAGCTCGTCGATCACTGGTCGACGATCAAGTCGTCGGCGCTGACGCGCCGGGGGGTGTGCCGAGTTGGCGTCGCGGTCGGGGCGGCCGCGTGTGTGGGCGGCCGCCCCGTCGTTTCGGCGTCGCCGGCCGGCAACGGGGCGGGCCGGTGGACGAGTTGTCGCGATGTCCAGAACGAACCGGTGACCCCGCGGTGGGTCGGCCCGTTGCCCCGACGCGCGAGCGGCTCAGCCGGCGTTGATCGCGCCGGCGGCGAATACGCGGGCGGGCGGACGGGAGAGCCACCACGCGGAAGCGAGGTGCACGGTCGCGCCCAGGCTGCCGCCGATCGCCATGCCGGTGATGCCCTGTTCGATCCCGATCATCGCGTCGCCCAGTTGCGCGACGCCGGCCACGACCAGGATCGGCGTCAGGCCCCGGTCGGCGCGCCGGGCGAGGAGGTAGAGCAGGCCCGCGGCGAGCGGGACGGCGCGAACGCCGTACGCCTGCGCGTACATGTGCATTCCGTCGCTCACCTCGGTCCCGGGCACCGACAGGATCCCCGGGTCGACCATGCCGAGCACCGCCGAGCCCGCCGAGCCCAGCGCCATCACCGCATTGAGAAGCAGCACCGCACGCCGCATGACTTCACTTCCTGAATGATTCGAACTCTGAATGATTCTCCCAGGTTATTATGCAAACCATGAAAGATGTCAAGGGTCAGGGTCCGCTGACGAGCACGGTCACGTTCCGCCTGGGCACCATCGGCGCGATCGTCACCGAGCGCTTCACCGAACAGGTCCAGGCGTACGGCCTCAAACCCAAACAGGTCGGCCTGATGGCGGTCCTGGCCGCCGGCGCCGCCGACTCACAGCAGGAGATCGCCCGCACGATGGGGGTCGCACCCAGCCTGGTGGTCAGCCTCGCCGACCAACTCGAAGAGCTCGGCGCGATCCGCCGCGAACGCGACCCCGCCGACCGCCGCCGCCAAGTCCTGACCCTCACCGACCACGGCCATACCCTCCTCGCCGAGTGCACCACCGCCGCCCACATCCTCGACGAGGCCCTCACCGCCCACCTGACCCCCGCCGCCCGTCAGGCCCTACAGCAGGCCCTGACCACCCTCGCCGCCCAATCCGGCCTCCCCACCTGACCGATTCCCAAGCGCCTCGCGCTCCAGGAGTGCCATGCGCAAGTTCGTCGCCGCCCCCGACATCACCGAGTTCTTCAAACTCGGCGATGAACCGCGACGACATCGATGAGCATGCGACGCGGGGGGACGCCGGTATGGGCCTCCGCCGATGCAACGACCTTGCGCACGACCGGCGGCACGCAGACCGTCCGGCACGGCCCACCCACCGGCACGTCCTGGCCCGTCCCCCCTGAACCCGGGTCCGCCCGTCCCGGATGCCCCATCGGCCGCGAGCAGCCGTCCCCCGCACGACCCGAAGCGATCCCTTTGTCGCTGTCCACCACCCGATGCGCCTCAACCGCCTCCGTGAGCGGCAGCCGCACGTGCGCGTGCCCCGCAGCCAAACCCGCCGGAGCGCGCCACCACGGCCCACCCGCGGCACACCCCCGAAAAACCGAACGCCCCCGGCGCCCGAAGGCGGCCCGGGGGCGATCGAAGAAGACCCGGCACGAAGAAGACCCGGCACAAAGGCTCAGTCGGAGCCTCGGACCACGCTACTCAAGCCCAAAGCTGACCCTGAAGACCCTCCACCGCGGCCTCCGTGCTCTCGGCCGTGTAGATGCCGGTGGACAGATACTTCCAACCCGCGTCCGCGATCACGAAGGCGATGTCGGCCGACTCCCCCGCCTTGACCGCCTTGCGCGCGATCCCGAGGGCCGCGTGCAGCACCGCGCCGGTCGAGATGCCCGCGAAGATGCCTTCCTTCTCCAGCAGTTCCCGGGTACGCCGGACCGCGTCGGCGGAGCCCACCGAATAGCGCGTGGTCAGCACGTCGGCGTCGTACAGCTCCGGCACGAAGCCCTCGTCGAGGTTGCGCAGGCCGTACACGACGTCGTCGTAGCGCGGTTCGGCCGCCACGATGGTCACTCCCGGGACCTTCTCGCGCAGGTAGCGGCCGACCCCCATCAGCGTGCCGGTGGTGCCCAGACCGGCCACGAAGTGGGTGATCGTGGGCAGGTCCTCGAGCAGTTCGGGGCCGGTCGTGGCGTAGTGCGCGTCCGGATTGGCCGGATTGCCGTACTGGTACAACATCACCCAGTCGGGATTCTCGGCCGCGAGTTCCTTGGCCACCCGGACCGCCGTGTTGGAGCCACCCGCCGCGGGCGACCCGATGATCCGCGCGCCCCACATGCGCAGCAGTTCGCGGCGCTCCTCGGAGGTGTTCTCCGGCATCACGCAGACGATTTGATAGCCCTTGAGCTTGGCCGCCATCGCCAACGCGATGCCGGTGTTGCCCGAGGTCGGCTCCAGGATCGTGCAACCGGGGGTGAGCAGCCCGTCGCGCTCGGCCGCCTCGATCATGTGCAGGGCCGGACGGTCCTTGATCGAACCGGTCGGGTTGCGGTCCTCCAGCTTGGCCCACACCCGCACGGTCGGCGACGGCGACAGCGTCGGCAGGCCGACCAGCGGGGTGCGGCCGACCGAATCGAGCAACGATTCGTAACGCATCAGATCGCGCCGCCGGCGACCGCCGGAAGAATGGTGACCGTGTCGCCGTCGTCCAACTTGGTGCCGAGGCCGCCGGTGAAGCGCACGTCCTCGTCGTTGAGGTAGACGTTGACGAAGCGGCGCAACTCGCCGTTCTCCTCCACCAGTCGTCCCCGAACTCCCGGGTGCCGGGCCTCCAGGTCGACCAGCAGGTCGGCGAGGGTGGCACCCGCGCCGGGCACCGCCTTGGCGCCGTCGGTGTAGGTACGAAGGATGGTCGGGATGCGGACCTCGATGGCCATGGATGCGCTCCTCTGGTGGTGACGCGTACGGAGAGAACGCAGTCCGGACGCGGGCCGCACCCTTGACGCTCCAGCGGGGACGGTGGAGACCGTGGGGCGGGGATCGTTCGCGTGCGCCGGTGCTGCGGGACGTGCCTGCTGCCTGGGGTGCCTGGTGGGCCGATCCGGTAGCGGATCAGCTCACGCGCGCAGCGCGACAGAGGGCGCTGGAGAGTCGGCACAGATCGACGTGCAGGCGTGCGACGAGAAGCGCGCCCGGGGCACCGCCCGCTACCGCTTCCGTCATATTCACGCCCGCATAACGCATATGGTCATGCTAGCCATTCCATCGAGAGGCTCCGATGTGATCTCGCATGCCGGAACATGCCATACCGACAGGTGAGACACAGCCCGACGGCAATACCCGACGAATCGGGCATTCGCTCCGAAATAACCCGTCCCTCGGCCTTCGAACAGTCGCCGAACAACCCGCGAAGGGCCGTCGGCCGGATCAATAGGCCTCGACCACGTTGACCTCCTCCTCGGTGATCACACCGTCGACGATCCGGTACGACCGAAACTCGTACGTCTCCTCCTCCCGCGTCGACACGAGCACGTAGTGCGCGTTGGGCTCGGACGCGTACGACACGTCCGTGCGCGAGGGGTACGCCTCGGTCGCGGTGTGCGAGTGGTAGACGATCACGGGCTCCTCGTCCCGGTCGTCCATCTCGCGGTAGAGCTTGAACAGGTCGGCCGAGTCGAACTCGTAGAACGTGGGCGACCGCGCGGCGTTGAGCATCGGGATGAACCGCTCGGGGCGGTCGGTGCCCTCGGGGCCCGCGACGACGCCGCACGCCTCGTCGGGGTGGTCGGCACGGGCGTGGGCGACGATCCGATCGCGCAGGGCTGCGGTGATGGTGAGCATGCCCCGAGCGTACTGAGCGGCTTTGGGACCCGCGCGACACCTCACCCCGCCCCACCCCACGCACCGGGCCGGCCCGTCCGCCGCTCAGACCCTCACCGGCTTCCCGCGCCGCGCCGAGACGTACGCCGCCACCAGGAACGCCACCCAGATCGGCACCACGTACAGCGCGATCCTGGTGTCCGCCGAGAACCCGAGCAGGACCACCACCATCAGCAGGAAGGCCAACACCGCCCAGCCCGTGTACGGCGCGCCCGGCATCCGGAAGCCGTGTCCCGCCAGCCGTCCCCGGTTCACCGCGCGCCGGTAGCGCATCTGGCACGCGACGATCATGCCCCAGGTCCACAGCGCGCCCACGGTGGCCACCGAGGTGATGTACATGAACGCCTTATCCGGCACCAGCGCGTTGATCAGCACGCCGACGCCCATCACGATCGCCGACACGGTGACTGCCATTGCCGGCACCCGATGCGAACTGAGGGTGCTCACCTGCGACGGCGCCTGCCCCTCGACCGCGAGGGTGCGCAACATCCGGCCGGTCGAGTACAGGCCCGAGTTGCACGAGGACAGCGCGGCGGTGAGCACCACGAAGTTGATGATCGCAGCCGCGGCCGGGATGCCCACCCGGTCGAAGACGAGCACGAACGGGCTCTCCTTGGCATGGAAGTCGGTCCACTGCGCGAGCGAGAGGATGATCACCAGGGCGCCGATGTAGAACAGCCCGATCCGGAACGGGATGGTGTTGATCGCGCGCGGCAGCACCTTCTCCGGGTCCTGCGCCTCCCCCGCGGTGACACCGATCAGCTCGACGCCCAGGAACGCGAACATCACGATCTGGAGCACCATCAACGTCTCGCCGACGCCGTTGGGCGCGAACCCGCCGTCCGACCACAGATGCGAGACGGACGCCTGGTCACCGGCCTCGCCGAAGCCGAAGATCAGCACCCCGATGCCGACCAGGATCATCCCGACGATCGCGGTCACCTTGATCATCGAGAACCAGAACTCGAACTCGCCGAACAGCTTGACCGAGATCAGGTTGGCGGCGAACAGCACCAGCAGGACAGCCAGCGCGGTAACCCACTGCGGGATCCAGGACCACCAGTACTGCACGTAGACGCCCGCCGCGGTGATCTCGGCCATCCCGGTGACAACCCACATGATCCAATACGTCCACCCGGTCACGAACCCCGCGAACGGCCCGAAGAACTCCCTGGCGTACTCGGCGAAACTGCCCGCCACCGGCCGATACATCAGCAGCTCGCCCAGCGCGCGCATGACGAAGAAGATCAATACACCGGCCACCGCGTAGGCCGCGATCAACGACGGCCCGGCCTTCTCGATCGCGCCGCCCGCGCCCAGGAAGAGCCCGGTGCCGATCGCGCCGCCGATCGCGATCATCTGGATCTGACGGCCGTTCAGTCCCCGTTCGTACCCCTCGGCGTCGACACCCGGTTCGACCGCCCGCGCGCTCGACTCGGCCTTGATGTCCGTCATGATCGCTCCCGTTCGTTGGTACGGAGGCCGTATTACCAACGAAAACGAGCGGAAACCCGAATGCCGAACGATCCGGCGTGTCCCTTTCGCCGGATGTGCTCCTGCGGTACGGCGCTACAGCGCCCCGAGCAGCGAGTCCTGCAACCCGCCCAGCCAGTGGAAGACCGCGAACAGCCAGCGTCGCGGATCGTCGTCGGCCAGTTTGGCCTCGAATTCCTCCATGTCCTCGGTGACTTCGAGCCGGGTACCGATCACCAGGCGCAGGTCGTTGAGCGTGCCGAGCCAGGCCTGGATGCCCTGCTCGTCGAGCACCACGCGGTGTTCGCCGCCCTGCGCGCGCAACTCCTCGGCGCCCGGCGGTTCGGTGAGGTCGACCAACTCGGCCAGGTCGGCCAGCACGATCCGCGCGTTGTCGCGCTTGCGCAGCCGCAGGTCGGTCTCGGTGTAGCGGCGGAACTCGGCCGCCGCCTCGGCGTCCTCGGCGTAGGCGTCCGGCAGCAGGCGGGCGAGCGCGGGGTCGTCCGGGGTGACCGGTGTGTCGGTCGAGCCGAGCCCGGTCAGGCCCAGCTCGGCGGCCAGCGGGTCGCTCGCCTCGTCGTCGGGCGAGACCATCTCGACCAGTTGACCGCACAGATCGGCCAGCACTCGCACGTGCATGTCCTCCAGGACGATCTCGGGTCGTCCCGAGCGTCCGCGCATGAAGAGGCCGTTCACAGGCTGTGCAACTCCCGGGGAATATGGGGCGGAAACCGGAGGGGCCGGCCGGGCCGAGCGAACCGAGCGGGTGTCACTTGTCGTGCTGGATGGTGGCCCACAGGCCGAATCCGTGCATCGCGGTGGTGTCGCGCTCCATCTCCTCGCGCGTCCCCGACGAGACCACGGCCCGACCCTTGTTGTGCACGTCGTGCATGAGCTTCTCCGCCTTCTTCTTCGGATAGCCGAAGTAGGACTGGAAGACGTAGGTCACGTACGACATCAAATTGATCGGGTCGTTCCAGACGATGCACACCCACGGGGTCTCCGCCCGGACGTCCTCTTCGGGCTTCTGCTTCTCGACCTCGATGGGAGCGACACTCATGGGTCCCATGCTGCCATCAGCCCAGGGCCCGGGCGAACCGGCTCGGCGGTGGTGTTCGGGCCCGGATGTGACCCGGGGCGTACACGTCACCCCTCCGGTACGGCAAAATCCCGCCCATGTCCTCTGCACCCGCACCGGGTTGGTACCCGGATCCGGAGATCACCGGCCACATCCGCTACTGGGACGGCGGTGCCTGGGTGCCGGACAGCAGCCGACCGGCCGAGGAACCCGGCCGGCCCGCCGCCGAACAACCGGACCGGGCCGGAGAGTCCGGCGGCCCCGAGGCGATCGAGCAGGGCGGCCGGGTGATCCAGGGCGAGGTGTTGTCCGCGCGCATCGGCGCTCCGTACGACATGTCCTCGACCGGCGTGTACGCGCCGCCGGCCGGCTCACCCGGCCCCGGTGCCGCCGGCTCGTCCGACGCGGGCCCGTCGTGGTCCGGCCCGACCGCCCCCACCGGCCCGGCGGGCGGCGCGACGCCGCCACCGGCGGGCGGGGTGCCGCCACAGCGCGCGGCCGAGGAGCCGGGGCCGTGGCGACCGGTCCAGGCCGACATCTTCGGCAGCAACGAACGGCGCCCGGCGAACCTGGGCCGACGGCTGCTGGCCCGGATCGCCGACGCCCTGGTGCCGCTCGCGGCCGGCGTCGCGGTCGGCATCCCGCTCGTCCCGGACGCGGTCGAGCACATCCGGGACAAGATCGACCGGGCCCGCTACGAGGGCCGCGACACCACGGTCTGGCTGATCGACGGCACCACCGGGACCGCGATCGCGATGGTGCTCGGCACCGTGCTCGTGGCCGCGCTGCTGTACGAGGCGCTGCCCACCTGGAAGTGGGGCCGCTCGCTCGGCAAGACCCTGTTCGGCCTGCGCGTCGCGGACCTGGACAGCCACGACACCCCCTCGCTGTGGCAGTCGGTGCGACGCTGGCTGGTCCTGTACGTACCGGGCGTGTTCGTGGTCGGCGTGCTCGGCGCGTTGTGGGGTCTCTTCGATCGGCCGTGGCGGCAGGGGCTGCACGACAAGGCTGCGCGCACGTTCGTCGCCCGCGACTGACGCCGGGCGCGGCCCGCCCGCCACCCGGTCCCCACCCCGTCACCCGTACAGACGCGACACGACCGGATTGGTCGAACACGTCACGGTCGCGTCGCCTTATGTCCGGTTTACTCGGCTTTATGACAGGTAGTGCACCGCCTCCGCCGCCCGACCCGTTCGGAGACGACCCCTCGGGTCGAAACCCCTACGGGCAGCAACCACCGCCCGGTCAGCCGCCCCACGGACAGCAGCCGCCGTACGGCGGGCAGCAGCCGCCTCCCGGATCGGACCCGTCCGGACGGGGGCAACCTCCGTACGGCGGGAATCCCTCCGGGCAACCGCCGTACGGGCAGGACCCGACCGGGCAGTATCCGTACGGTCAGGGCGGCCCGTACGGCCAAGACCCGTCCCACGGCACGGGTGGCGGCACGGGCGGGTACGGGGCCGGGCCGGAGCTCGGCGGCCCGTGGCGGCGGCTGCTCGCGCGGATCATCGACAGCATCATCGTCGGCGTGGTCGCGGGCCTGCTCTCGTGGCCGGTCACCGACTACGACTACGACGACATGAGCTTTGGCTCTCAGTTCACCTCGGGTCTGATCTTCTCACTGCTGTACTTCCTCTACGAGGGCTTCCAACTCGACCGCTACGGTCGCACGCTCGGCAAGCGCGTGCTGCGCATCCGGGTGGTGCGGGTGGCCGACGGCGGGCCCATCGCCGGATCGCCCGCATGGACCCGCGCCGGCGTGTTCACGCTGCCCCCGATCGTGCCGTGCCTGGGCACGATCTTCTGGCTGGTCAACGTGTTGTGGCAGTTCTGGGATCAGCCGTGGCATCAGTGTCTGCACGACAAGGCGGCCAAGACCACCGTCATCCGCGGGTCGTGACCCGAGGCTGGTGATGCCGAGCGCGAATGCCGAGCACTGCCGTCGTCGTGCCCAGCGCGACCCCGATGCCCATGGCGACGGCAGCTCCCGCCACGGTGCGCGGCTCCCAGGCCGCCAATAGTGAGACCGTCAAGACGATCGTGACGAATACGCCGTAGCCGAGTCGGAAGAAATCTCCTCTTGCCACGACGCACCACCTCCCCTGCACCCCTTTGTGCACGCCCCCCGCTCTCACGCTACTGCTCACGCCGCGCAATGTAACCAGTCGATTGCGATCGGGATTTATCGGTCCCGGCTCCGGGCACCCTCCCGCGACGGTCGGAGCACCGATCCCGCGCATGAAGACAGCCCCAGGACCGCCCGCCCCGGAGAGTCCACGTGAACCGCAGGCACGTCACCCCCGTCGTCACCGCGTTGTGCGCACTGCTCGTGCTGGCCGCCGCCCCGGCCGCGCCGGGCCGGATCGCGGACGTCCCGGGCGAGCGCACCGAATCCGGCCCCTTCGTCGAACGCGACGACGACCTAACGCACCCCTTCACCGAGCGGCGCAGACAACGACGCGACGCGGCGGTACGGGCGATGACCGAGGACCCGGCGCTGACGGCGCGCACGGTGCCGGCCGGCGAAGCGGGCGCCGCGGAGACCCGGCCACCCGCCGAGGCGCGGGTGTTCGTGGTCCTGGTCGAGTTCGGCGATCGCCTCGACGCGCCGAACGGGCATCGCTACAGCTCGCGGCCGGGTCCTCGACACGGCACCATCCCGGCGCCGAACCGGGCCGAGGACACCACGACGCTGTGGCGATCGAGCTACGAACGCGACCACTTCCGGGACCTGTTCTTCGGCCCGGGCACCGACTCGCCCTCGTTGGCCTCGTACTACCGCGCGCAGTCCTCGGGCCGCTACTCGCTCGACGGCGAGGTCACCGAGTGGGTCCGGGTGCCCTACAACGAGGCGCGCTACGGCAACGATGGGTGTGGCCGCAACGTGTGCCAGGACGTGTGGGCTCTGGTCCGGGACGCGATGAAGGTCTGGTACGACGGGCGGATCGCCGGGGGGCTGACGGCCGCACAGGTCCGCGACGAGCTCGCGTCGTTCGACCGCTGGGACCGGGACGACTTCGACGGCGACGGCGACTTCGACGAGCCGGACGGCTACCTCGACAACCTGGAGATCGTGCACGCCGGCGTGGACAAGGCCCAGGGCGGCGGCGAACAGGGCCGGGGCGCGGTGTGGTCGCACCGCTGGTACGCGTACGCCGACCGGGTCGGTCGCACCGGGCCGACGAGCAACCGCGCGGGGGGCACACCGATCGGCGACTCCGGGATCTGGGCCGGGGACTACACGATCCAGTCGGAGAACGGCGGACTGGGCGTGATCGCCCACGAGTTCGGTCACAACCTGGGCCTTCCGGACCTGTACGACCGAGGCAACTCGACCGACGGCCCGCCGGGGTTCTGGTCGCTGATGGCGCTCGGCGGCTACCTCGGCGACGAGGACGGCGCGGGCTCACTGCCGGGCTCGCTGTCCGCGTGGGACAAGCTGCAACTGGGCTGGCTGGACGTACGCATCGTGGACCCGACCCGCAAGACCGTGGCCCAACTCGCGCCGAACCAGTCCACGGGCGACCCACAGGCACTGCTCGTCCCATTGCCACCACGCCGCGGAAGCAACGCCAAACGCTGGTACATCGTGGAGAACCGGCAATACGTCGGCGCGGACACCACCCTCGTGAACGGCCCCTACCAAATCACCGGCAACAAACGCGTGGCCGCCCACTTCCCGTACGGCGAGGGCGTCCTGATCTGGCTGTGGGACACCTCCTTCACCGACAACGACGTCTCCCGTCACCCCGGCGAGGGCCTGATCCTGCCCGTCGACATCCACCCGGACCCCCTCCTGGACCGGACCGGAAAACCACTCCCCGCCCGCTTCCAGACCGCCGACGCCGCCCTGACCTCCACCACGGAAGAAACCTCGGCGATCACCCTGGGCCGCCTGGGCACCTTCCCCTCCCGCCCAGGCGTCCCCACGTTCACCGACAGCGCCGAGTACTGGTCCGCCGCGTCCCCCAACACCGGCGTAAAAGTCCCCCACACCGGCACCACAATCACCACGGAAGGCCCCACCCGCACCGGCACCGCCGCCCGAGTAACAGTCGGGCCCACCACCCCCTGATCACCGCCCCAGGCCACCCTCAACAAACACCACACCCCCACAACCAGCCCCCACGCCACCCTCAAGACCCAACCAGGCAAACCCAACAGCCTGCCCGGCGCTTGAGGGCAACCAGCCCGGCCGGCGCTTAAGGCCACCCAGCCCGCCCGGCGTTTGAGGCCACTCAGCCCGCCCGGCGCTTGAGGGCAACCAGCCCGCCCGGCGCTTGAGGCCACCCAGCCCGGCCGGCGCATGAGGCCACCCAGCCCGGCCGGCGCTTGAGGCCACCCAGCCCGGCCAGCGCATGAGGCCACCCAGCCCGGCCAGCGCATGAGGCCACCCAGCCCGGCCGGCGCTTGAGGGCAACCCAGCCCGCCCGGCGCATGAGGGCAACCAGCCCGGCCGGCGCTTGAGGCCAAAAAAGCCCACCCAACCACCCACGGCCCGCCCGGCCTCAGGGCAATGCCGGCTCGCCCACCAGAACCGCCCCCGCCCCCCGAAGCTCGGCGAGCGCCGAAGAGGTCGTCCCCGCCGCCACCCCCGCCGTCAGCCCCAACAACACCCGCGTCGCAAACCCCTCCCGCACCGCGTCCAACGCGGTCGCCCGCACGCAGTGGTCCGTGGCGATCCCCACCACGTCCACCTGGGTGACGCCGCGCTCCCGCAGCCACTCGGCCAACGACGTCCCGTCGGCCGCCGCCCCTTCGAACCCGCTGTACGCGGCCGCGTGTGCGCCCTTGGAGAAGATCTCCTCGACCCGCCCCGACTCGACCGCCGACGCGAACGCCGGGTGGAAGCGCGCGCCCTCGGTACCGGCCACGCAGTGCGTCGGCCAGGTCTCCTCATAGTCCGGCGTCGCCGAGAAGTGCGCCCCGGGATCCACGTGGTGGTCCCGCGTGGCCACGATGTGCGCGTAGGCCGGTGTCTCCGCGTGCACGGGGTCCGGCGGCTGCTCGGCCGCGTTGGCCGCGATGTGGTGTCGGATCGCCTCGGCGACCGCCGCCCCGCCCGCGACCGCGAGGCTGCCTCCCTCGCAGAAGTCGTTCTGTACGTCGACCACGATCAATGCCCGGGTCATCGCCGCCTGCCTCCTCGTGGCGGGTCCGTCGAGTCCGACGAACCGCTCGCGTCTACTCGTAGATGGTCGGAAGTACCGGTTCCCCGCGCGAGAGCTGCGTAGCCGAAAGCGGCAGTTCCTCACGCGAACGCGCGTGTCGGTCCCGCGCCGCCGACAGCGGCTCGCGGCCCACGATCTCCCCGTTCACCACCAGCGGGACCAGCAATTCCCGCTCGCCCGGTACGACTTCCGCGTCGGCCCGGAACGGCCGCAGCACCTCGGCCTCGGCCACCCCGTCCGCGTCGTAGCGCCGCACGGCGCTCTTGCGGCCGCCGTGGCTCGGCTTGCCCGGCGACTTCTTGGCCACCGGCACCAGCGGCGCGTCCGGCGCGTCGCTCATCGCCCGCGCGACCAGCTTGTACACCAGCGACGCGGTCGGCTGCCCCGAACCGGTGACCAACTGGGTGCCAACCCCGTAGGCGTCCACGGGAGCCGCCCGCAGCGAGGCGATCGCGTACTCGTCGAGGTCGCTGGTGACCACGATCCGGGTTTTGACCGCGCCGAGCTCGTCGAGTTGCGCGCGCACCCGGTGGGCGAGCAGCAGCAGGTCGCCCGAGTCGAGCCGGACCGCCCCGAGTTCGTGCCCGGCCACCTCCACCGCCGTGCGTACCGCGCTCGCCACGTCGTAGGTGTCCACGAGCAGCGTGGTGTCCGCGCCGAGCGCGGCCACCTGCGCCGCGAACGCCTCGCGCTCGTCGTCGTGCAGGAGCGTGAACGCGTGCGCGCTGGTGCCCCGGGTCGGGATGCCGTACCGCTGCCCGGCGCGCAGGTTCGAGGTGCTCGCGAACCCGCAGATGTACGCGGCGCGCGCGGCGGCCACCGCGGCCTCCTCGTGGGTGCGGCGCGAGCCCATCTCGATGCACGGCCGCCCGGCGGCGGCCGAGGTCATCCGGGAGGCGGCGGCGGCCACCGCGGCGTCGTGGTTGAGGACCGACAGGATCAGCGTCTCCAGCACCACCGCCTCGGCGAAGCTGCCCTCGACCACGATCAGCGGCGACCCCGGGAACCAGCACTCGCCCTCGGCGTAGCCCCAGATGTTGCCGGTGAAGCGGTAGCCGGCCAGCCAGTCCAGCGTCGCCGGGCCGACCACGCCGGCCTCCTCGAGGAAGCGCAGCGTCTCGTCGTCGAAGCGGAAGTTCTCGATGCCGTCGAGCAGCCGCCCGGTGCCGGCGGTCACGCCGTAGCGCCGGCCGTCCGGCAGTCGGCGGGCGAAGACCTCGAACACCGAACGGCGGTGCGCCGCACCGCTGCGCAGTGCGGCTTCGAGCATCGTCAGCTCGTAGTGGTCCGTCAGCAAGGCCGTGGTTGCGGTGTCCATGTCGTCAGCATAACACGATTACTCGTCAGTTTGACGATTACTCGCAAGGGTGGTGGGCGTCACGGGATTTCGACCGATTATGACCGGATATCCAGGACATCGACGGCTAGCCGAGCCGATCCTCCTCCGGCGTCGGCGCCCAGGTCGACCCGTTGATGTGCGTCCCGCCGCCGACGAACAGCGTGTTGCCGGTGACGTAGCGCGCATCGTCACTGGCCAGGAACAGCGCCGCCCCGCCGATGTCGGTCTCCGGGTCGCCCATCCGACCCATCGGGTTGGCCGCCTCGGCGGTCGCGGCGGCCTCCGGGTTCACCCTGGCGAAGGCGGCGAACGCCTCCGTCTTCGCCCCCGGGCAGATGACGTTGGCCCGGATCTGATGCGGCGCCCACTCGCGCGCGGCCGAGCGGGTGAGCGCGCGCAGCGCCTCTTTGCCGACGTTGTACTCGGCGGTGAACCGGTGCGCGTTGACCCCGTTCAGGCTGGCGATGTTGATCACGCTGCCGCCACCCGCGTCCCGCATCGGCTCGAACGCCGCGCGCATCGTCCACCACCCGGCCCACAGGGCCATGTCCAGACCGTGCCGGAACATCTCGTCCGTCTTGTTCTCCAAGCGGTTGATCCGCCCACCGCCCCACGCGTTGTTCACCAGCGTGTCCAATCGGCCCCACCGGGCCAGCGCGGCCTCGACCAGACCGACCGCGTCCGCCTTGACCGTGACATCGGCGACGACCGCGAACGTCTCGACACCGAACGCCTCGGTGATCTCGGCCGCGACCCGATCCGCCGACTCCGCTTTGATGTCGTTGACCAGGATCCGGCACCCCTCGGCCGCGAACCGCCGGGCGATCCCGCGCCCGATGCCCGCCCCGGAGCCGGTGATCACCGCGACGTGGTCCTGAAGACGTCCTGCCATGGCGCTGCCTCCCACGTTGATCGTTCGACCTCGTGGGTATCCGCAACAGCCATGGAAAACAAGGGCTCCCCGGCCCGACAAGACCCGGGCTCCCCTGTGGAACCGCAGGTCAGCTCGGCCGCCACTGATGATCACAGTCCCGGCACTTGCGGTCCCCGTACGGCATCGAGGACACCTTGCCCGAGCCGCACTCCGGGCACGTGGGACCGTCCGCGGCGGTCGGCGGACGCCAGCGCGCGGCGCACGAGCCGCACACGTAGTCACCGACGATGTCGGTGCTCACCTTGGTCGAACCGCACTTGCCGCACTGCACCTCGACGTGCCGGCGCTTGCGCGGCGCGGCCCGCCCGATCGCCGCCTGGCGTTCGCGCTGCGCGGAGAAGCCCCAGTAGGAGCGCAGCCGATCGGCCATGTCCGGACGCAGGTCGGCGCCCGGGCCGACCGGTACCTCACCGCGTGGCTGCTCGCTCATGACCGTCACGGTAGGGCATGCCGGCCGGCGCG
Source organism: Embleya sp. NPDC025285 (assembly GCF_055558835.1). NCBI lineage: Bacteria > Bacillati > Actinomycetota > Actinomycetes > Kitasatosporales > Streptomycetaceae > Embleya > Embleya sp. NPDC025285. Next base: position 76,394 of record NZ_JBVHLU010000018.1, on the reverse strand, counting down.
CGGCGCGGGTGCGCGGCGCGGAAATCCACTCGACTCCGATGCGGGGTCGGGTATCGTCGAGGCATGCGGATCCACGGGCAGCGAGCTACCGGCGTCGGGCCGGCAAACCGAGCGCGATAGCGCGGCTCGGCCCGGCTCGGCGTGTGTGTACCCCCACCGCCCGCTGCTCTCGCGAAGGCCGATTCGCCATGCTCTCCCCACAGATCCGTTCCACCTTCCTCGATTTCTTCACCACGCGCGGCCACCGCCTCGTACCGTCCGGGTCGCTGCTGCCGCCCGATCCGAGCCTGCTCGTGTCCAACGCGGGGATGAACCAGTTCAAGCCGTGGTTCCTGGGCGACGTCGAGCCCGGATTCCCCCGGGCGACCTCGGTACAAAAGTGCGTGCGCACCGTGGACATCGACAACATCGGGCACACCCGCCGGCACTCGACCTTCTTCGAAATGCTCGGCAACTTCTCCTTCGGCGACTACTTCAAGGAGGAGGCGATCGGGTTCGCGTACGACCTGCTGACCGGACCCTTCGACCTCTCCCCGGACCGGCTGTGGATCACCGTGTACGAGGACGACGACGAGTCGGCGCGGATCTGGCGCTCGGTCGGCGTCCCGTCCGGGCGGATCCAACGCCTCGGCGCGGCGGACAACTTCTGGTCGATGGGCGTACCGGGACCGTGCGGACCCTGCTCCGACGTCACCTACGACCGGGGCCCGGCGTTCGGGCGTGAGGGTGGACCGGCGGTCGACCCCGAGCGCTTCGTCGAACTGTGGAGCCTGGTCTTCATGCGCAGTGTGCGCGGCGAGACCGAGCCCGGCGGCGGCTTCCCGGTACTGGGCGACCTCCCACGCACCGGCGTCGACACCGGCCTGGGCCTGGATCGACTCGCGACCGTACTCCAAGGCGTCGACGGCGTCATCGGGACCGACCTGCTGCGCCCCACCCTCACGAGCGTGGAGGAACTGGCGGGCCGGGACCACTCCCGCCTCGACCGCGACGACCCCGGCCGAGTGTCCTTCGAAGTGGTCACCGACCACGCCCGGGCGATCGCGTTCCTCCTCGCGGACGGCATCCGACCGAGCAAGGAGGGCACCGGCTACGTGCTGCGCCGGCTGATGCGCAGAGCGATCCGACACGGCCGTCGCCTCGGCATCCAGGGCCCGATCCTGCCGCCGACCACCGCGAGCGTGGTCGCGAACCTCGGCCCCACCTGGCCCGAACTCAGCCAAGCGGCGTCCCTGATCGAATCCGAGACCACCCGCGAGGAGGATTCCTTCGACCGCACCCTCACCCGAGGCACCCGCCTCCTCGACAAGGCAATCCGCCGCCGCCTCGAAGCGGGCGAACCCGACCTCCCCGCGGAAACGATCTTCACCCTCTACGACTCACACGGCTTCCCACCCGACCTGAGCATCGAAGCAGCCCAGGAATCCGGCCTGACCGTGAACCGATCCGACCTGACCACCCTCCTCCCGCACCACCCCTGACCCCACCCCGAGCACCCACCTCAGCCCGCCCGGGCACCGAACAACTCGGCCCGGGCGGGGCGTGAGGCCACTCGACCCGGCCGGCGCATGAGGCCACCCGGTCCCACCGGCGCTTGAGGCCAACCGCGTCACTCGACCCGATTCGCATCCGGGGCCACCGCCCCGAACAAGACCTGCACGCCCACCACCCGCAGCAACGCCAACCGATCCGCCGCCGAACTCCCGGGCGCCGCCGTGTACACGACCATCCGCTGCGCCGCCTCCACGGCATCGAGCACCTGGCACCGCAAGGCGATCTCCCCGACCTCCGGATGCCGAATCGTCTCCTCCGCCTCACGCCGCCCAGCCACCCCACGCACATCCGCCCCGGGCGGCCACGCCCGCCCCGCATCCCACAGCGCCGCGAACTCCGCCGACTCCGAGCGCAATCGCGCCACCAGCGCCGCCGGCCGAGCGCCGTGCCTCCGCAGCTCACCCGCGGCGCGCAGATCCGCCACGTAAGCCCGGGACATCCCCTCCACGTCCACCGCCCGATAGCGCACCCGCGAAGCCGGCTCGGTGAACCACCGCACCAGGAGGTTGCGCCCGACGTTCGGCCCCATCAGCGCCATCGCCATCGCGTTCTGCGCCAGCACGTCGCCCAGATCCGACAGCACCTGCGCCGGTACGTCGTGCAACCGGTCAAGCATCAGCAGCAGCGCCGGCGACACGTGCTCGTCGCACCCCGACGACCGTCCCGGCGGCACCTGCCCGGCCAGGTGGAAGAGATGATCGCGACCGGCCCGGTCCAACCGCAGCGCGCGGGCCAGCGCGGCGAGAAGTTGCGGCGACGGGTTGGGACCCCGGTTCTGTTCCAGTCGCGCGTAATAGTCGACCGACATCCCGGCAAGTCGCGCGACCTCCTCACGCCGCAGCCCGGCGGTTCGCCGTCGGGCCCCGTCGGGCAGCCCCACATCCGCCGGGGAGAGCCGGCCGCGGCTGCACACCAGGAAGTCGGCCAGTTCGCGTCGATCGTTCATGCCCTCAGGATCGGCGCTCCCGAGCCCGGTAACCAGGGACCACTTGTCCCTGGATCGGCAGTCCCCGGTTGAGCGATCCACAGGGACGCACGCGGTGATCGAAGGCCGCATGCATGCGCCGTGATCGCGCGGCCCGGTCCGGGATCAGGCGGCGCGGCGGATCGCGGTGACGAGTCGGGCGGTGGCCTGGGCGCGTGCCTGTCGACGCCGGCGCAGCGCGATCGCCGCGACCCGTACCTCTCGACTGTCCCGCTTCTCCACGACCGCCACCTCCATCCGAACCCGCCCCGCCCGAGAGGGCGGCACCGTACGCCCCAACAGGAGCGACACCAACGAATCTAGGCGCCGTACCCCCATCCGGGCGTCGGCCGGGAGTGCCGATCGGGCCTACTACCCCAGGACGACCCGAACCCCGAGCTACCCCCAAGGCATGCCCCCTCAGGAGTACATGGTGGGGCTTCCAAAGGACCAACACCGTCCCGAACCACCACATCCGGCCATGCACCCCGACCCACCGCACCGAGCCCCGACGGAGCCGCGACCAGGCCGGTGACCGAGCCCGTGTCCGAGAGCCACGACCGGGCCGCTACCAAGCCCGTACCCCAGCCGCTCGCGTGCCCGAACCGCATCCCAGCCAAGGGCCGGCCCCGTCCCGACCCCGCCCCGGGCCAAGCCTCGCCACCCACGTCACCACAGCCCCGCGCACCACGTCCCGGCGACCCCACGTCCCGGCGACCCCGCCCGCTCAGATCACCTTCCCCGGGTTGAGAATCCCCAGCGGATCGAACGCCGCCTTGACGCTCCGATGCACCCGTACGCCCACCGGCCCCAGCTCCTCGGCGAGCCAGTCCCGCTTGAGCATGCCCACACCGTGCTCGCCGGTGATCGTGCCGCCGAGATCCAAGCCCAGGCGCATGATCGCGTCGAACGCCACCTCGGCCCGCTCGACCGCCGCCGGGTCGGTCGCGTCGAAGATCACGATCGGGTGGGTGTTCCCGTCCCCCGCGTGCGCGCACACCCCGATCACCGTGTCGTGCCGCTCGGCGATCGCGGCCACCCCGTCGAGCATGTCCCCCAGCCGCGAGCGCGGCACCGCGACGTCGTCGATCATGCTCGTGCCCAGCCGCTCCAGCGCGGGCAGCGCGAGCCGGCGGGCCTGCATGAACAGCGCCGAGTCCTCGGCGTCCTCGGCGGTGAACGCCTCGAACGCGCCGGCCTCGGTACAGATCGCCTCGATCGCGGCCAACTCGGCCGCGGGCTCCGGGGTGTCCACCGCGATCAGCAGCAGCGCGGCGCTGTGCTCCGGCAGACCCATGTTGGCCATCGCGTTCACCGCGCGCAGCGTGGTGCCGTCCATCAGCTCCATCAGCGAGGGGGTGTGCCCGGCCGCCATGATCGCCGAGACCGCGCGGGCCGCCGAACCCGTGCTCGCGAACTGGGCCACGGTCACCAGCGCGGGCGGCGGCGTGGGACGCAGCGCGAGCGTGGCCCGGGTGACCACGCCGAGGGTGCCCTCCGCACCGACGAACAGCCGGGTCAGGTCGTAGCCCGCGACGCCCTTGGCGGTCCGCCGTCCGGTGCGCAGCAGTTCCCCGTCGGCGAGCACCACGTCCAGGCCGAGCACGTACTCGGCGGTCACCCCGTACTTGACGCAGCACAGCCCGCCCGCGCCGGTGCCGATGTTGCCGCCGATCGTGCAGGTCTCCCAACTGGACGGGTCCGGCGGGTAGACCAGGCCGTACTCGGCGGTCGCCTTGGACAGATCGGCGTTGATCACACCCGCCTCGACCACGGCCGTGCGGTCGACGGGATCGATCCGCAGGATGCGGTTCATCCGGACCAGCGAGAGCACGATGCAGCCGTCGACGGCGTTGGCGCCGCCGGACAGGCCGGTGCGCGCGCCCTGCGGGACCACCGGTACCCGCAGTCGCGTGGCGACCCGCATGACGTGTCGGACCTGCTCGGTGGTCTCGGCCAGGACCACCACCGCAGGGTTACCGGCCGCACACAGGCCGGCCATGTCGCGCGCGTACGATGCGGCGATGTCCGCGTCCGTCACCAGGGCGTGCGCGGGTAGCTCCTCCCGCAATGCCTCGATCAGGTCGGTGGTCATGCTGCCTCCCGGTGTGGCCGTGAATGGCCCCAGGGTAGGCACCGGGAAACCAGTCCCCCGAGGGAGGGCACCTTGCAGATCGACCGGTTGGATGCCGCGCTGATCCGGCTGTTGGTGGAAACACCGCGGATCGGTGTCGTGGAGTGTTCGCGCCGGCTCGCGGTGGCACGCGGAACCGTGCAGGCGCGCCTCGATCGCCTGCGCGAGGCAGGGGTGATCAGGGGCTTCGGGCCGGACGTGGATCCCGCCACACTCGGCTTCTCGGTGACCGCGTTCGCCACTCTGGAGATCCGCCAGGGGCAGGGACGCGACCTGCGCAAGGACCTGGAGTGTGTGCCGCAGGTGCTCGAAGTGCACGCGATCACCGGTCGGGGCGACCTGCTGTGCCGGATCGTCGCGCGCTCGAACGCGGACCTGCAACGGGTGATCGAGCAGATCATCGAACTGGACGGGGTGGTCCGCGCGTCCACCACGATCGCTCTGGAGAACCCGGTGCCCTACCGGGTGTTGCCCCTGGTGGAATGTGCGGTGACAGACGGCTGACGGCGGCGCCCGCGCGGGTGAACGCCGGGCCGGGAAGACGGGTGCGGGTCACGGGCGGCGGAACCGAGCCGGACGGGTGACAGCGCACCGGAACGGGTGACGAATCGGACCCGCTCGGCCCATCCCGCGTTTCCCGCACGTCCGGCGACGGTAACCGACCGCGGTCACCACCGGGTTCGCGGGAAGGGCTGTGTTGAGCTTCTGGGACTACGTCTCCAGCCGCCGCGAGCAGCTTTGGATCGAGACCTGGACGCACGCGAGCACCGTGCTCCAGTGCATGGTGATCGCGACGCTGATCGGGATCGTGGTGGCGATCGCCGCCTACCGCAGCGCGCTCGCGTCCCGGATCGCGATCGGCACCACCGCGACCATCCTGACCATTTCCTCGTTCGCGCTGCTCGGCCTGCTGATCCCGCTGCTCGGCCTGCTGATCCCGCTGCTCGGCCTCGGTGTCGCACCGACCGTGGTCGCAGTGGTCGCGCTGCTGCCGATCGTGCGCAACGCCATCGTGGGTTTGGCCGGCGTGGATCCACAGCTTGTGGACGCCGCACGCGGAATCGGGATGAACCGGGCGGTGATCCTGCTCCGCGTCGAATTGCCGCTCGCGTGGCCCGCGCTGCTCACCGGCATCCGGGTGTCCACCCGGATGATCATGGGCATCGCGGCGATCGCCGCCTATGTGTCGGGTCCGGGACTGGGCAACGGGATCTTCACCGGACTGGCCCGCCTGGGCAGCGAGAACGCGATCGACGCGGCCTGGGTGGGCACCCTGGGCGTGGTCGTGCCGCTCCTCCTCTTCGACGCCGCGTACGTGCTCCTCGGCCGGCTGACCGTTTCCGGGGGAATCCGTGACTGACGTCACCGGCGCGACGATTCGACTCGAAGAGCTCACCAAGCACTTCCCCGGGCAGCGGACGGCCGCGGTCGATCGGCTCACCCTGGAGATCCCGGCCGGCCAACTCGTGGTGTTCGTCGGGCCGTCCGGCAGCGGCAAGACCACCACGATGAAGATGATCAACCGGCTGATCGAGCCGACCTCGGGGCTGATCTCGATCGACGATCGGGACGTCACCCGCCTGGATCCGGTCAAGTTGCGCCGCAAGATCGGCTACGCGATCCGGAACAGCGGCCTGTTCCCGCACATGACGGTCGGTCAGAACATCGCGCTGGTACCGAGGATGCTCGGCTGGAGCCGGTCGAAGGTGTCCACCCGGGTGGACGAACTCCTGGAGACCGTGGGCCTGGACAGCGCCGAGTTCCGCAACCGATATCCGCGCCGACTCTCCGGCGGTCAACAACAGCGGGTCGGCGTCGCGCGAGCACTCGCGGGTGACCCGCCGGTGTTGTTGATGGACGAGCCGTTCGGCGCGGTGGACCCGATCACACGCGGCCACCTCCAGGACCAACTCATCCGGATCCAGCACGAGTTGCACAAGACGATCGTGTTCTTCACGCCCGACTTCGACGAGGCGGTCAAGCTCGGCGACAGGATCGTGGTGCTGCGCGAGCAATCGCACATCGCCCAGTACGACACCCCCGAGGCGATCCTGACCAACCCGGCCGACGAGGTCGTGGCCGGCTTCGTCGGGCGGGCGCCGCGCTGAAGCGGCTGACCCTGTCCCGGGTGCGCGACGTCGAGGTGAAGCCGTTCGCCACAGCGGGAATGCGCGACGACATCGAGACGATCCGCACGTCCGCGCGCGAGCACGGGGCCGACGAGGTGCTCCTGTTGGACGACCGGCGCCACACAGCCCCCAGCCCAAGCTCCAACCCGACCACGTGAGACCACTCAGCCAGACCGGCACTCGCGGCCACCCCAGCCAAGCTCGACTCAGCCCGACCGGCGCTTGAGGCCAACCCAGCCCGACCGGCGCCCGAGTCAGCCGAACACAATCCAGCCCGGCCGGCGTTTGAGGCCACTCAGCCCGGCCGGCGCTTGAGGCCAACCCAGCCCACCCCCCGCATGAGGTCAGCCGAACCCAATCCAGCCCAGCCGTCGCAGGAGGCCAAAATCAACACGAGGCAACCTTGCCCCCCGCGTTCAACGCGTTGAGAGCGTCGACCGCCCCCGAGAGCGTCTCGACCGGAACCAATCGAAGCCCACCGGACCCCACCCGCCCAGCCTCCCCGCACTCCCCCTTCGGCAGCACGAACACCGTCGCCCCCGCCCGCTTTGCCGCCAACAGCTTCATCGGCAGCCCACCGATCTCGCCGACCCTGCCATCGCCGTCGATCGACCCCGTGCCGGCGATCGTCCGCCCGCCCGTCAGTTGACCCTCGGTCAGCTTGTCCACGATGCCCAGCGCGAAGAACAGTCCCGCACTCGGCCCGCCGACATCGCTCAGATGCAGCGTGACCTTGACCTGGTCCGGCGTCTTGCCGAGGTACTTCAGCGCCGCGACGGTCGCGCTGTCCTGCGACTTGACCATGTCCTTGGTGTTGGTCTCGACGACCTGCTCGATCGATTTGCCGTCCGGGTAGACGGACTTCCTCGGGACAACCGCCTCTTCCGTGTCCCACCACGCACCGAGCAGCGACGCCAACCGGTGCTTCTCGTCGCGTCCGCTCGCGTGGATCGTGGTCAACAACAGGTGCCCGGTCGTCGGGTACACCGTGGCGGGGCCGGAGATCTCGACCACCGGCCGCCCCGCGTCGTCGCCGAGCGTGTCGGCCACCGATCCCGGAGTGATCAGGACGTACGGCATCGGCACCAGAAACGCGAAGCCGAACAGGATCGCGACGAGGAGCAGAGACACCGGGAGGGTGAGCTTGGTACGGGCCACGCCTGGCATTAAACACGGCCCCGCCCGACGCGCCGTACCGGACTCGCCCCACCCGCGCCGCGACCCGGGCCGTCCGCCGCGTCGCGCCGTCCGACCTATGCGGCGGAGACGCGCATTCCGCCCAGTTCGTTGGACAGCTCCGCCGCCGCCTCGGCCACCCGGCGGCCCAGTCGTTCGGTGTCCAGGTTGCCCAGCGAGACGATCCCGACGCTCGACTCGACGGCGGCGAGACCGGGCACCGGGGCCGCGATCCCGGGCACCGTGTGCCGACCGTCGCCGGGCGCGTACACGTAGGACCTGGGCCCGTCCAGCCCCGCCACCACCCGGCGCGCGGCCAGGATCGCCAGTCCCGCCGCGCCCGCGTCCAGCGCATGCCGCGAACCGACCCGGTAGGCCACGTGATAGTCGGTCCAGGTGGGCTCGGCCACCGCGACCACCAGGGCCTCCATGCCGTCCACGATGGTCAGGTGCGCGGTGGCCCCGGTCTCCTCGGCGAGCCGGCGCAGACACGGCACCGCCGCGTCGCGGACCAGCGGATGCGCCCGCCGGGCCAGTTGCAGCGCGCCCAGGCCGAGTGTGGTGCGGCCGCTGTCGTCGCGCCGGACCAGGCCGTGCTGTTCGAGTGTGGCGAGGATGCGATAGACGACGGTGCGGTTGACGCCGAGTGCGGCGGCGATGTCGTGTACCGACAATCCGTCCGAGGCATCGGCGAGCAGTTCGAGGACCTTGAGCCCTCGGTCCAGGGTCTGTGACGTTTCGGCGACCACCGGCCCCCCTCCCTTCGCGTGACGTTGCATTACGTCCAGCGGCGCTCGATCCCCGAACGGAACGCCACATTCGCGAGGCTGTGCGGCGCCAGGTCATGGGGCCAGGACACGTACTCGTCACCACTCGGCGGGCAGGCCGAACGGATTCCCACGTCCGAGCAGGACGGTTTCTCCTGCTCGGCGCGTCGGAGGATCACGCTAACCAGAGGGGGCACTTTTGGCACCGGATATCCGGGATACGGACAGGAAAAATAACAGATCTTTCGGGACATATAGCACGTAATGTGTAATTCGCCAAATGCGATCCTCGCCACGTCCTCCCGAGAGCATGGCCGGACGACTCCGTACTCACCAGTCGGACACACCGTCCCAACCAATGAGATAGCCACCTCGACCGACACCTCGACCGACACCCGGATCAACACCCGGATCGACCGCAATCGGCCCCGAACCCGCAGCCAGATCGCATCCGGACCGGACTCGTACCGACACCCGGGCACCAAAGCACAATCGAGCCCGAGATCGCGACCCGATGATCTGGTGACCGATGATCCAGCGACAAACGATCCGGTGGCCAATGATCCGGTGACCCGCGACCCTCAACCGCGGCCCATGACCCGACGACCGATTGACCCATGACCCGACGCCCCCGTGACGACCCCGGCCACCCGGCAACCCGCCCCCGCGCGACTCAGCGCCCGGACGTGGCCCACTCGCGGATCTTGCCGATCCGCGCCTCCAACTGTCCGGCCGACGCCTGTGCCACCGCCGGCCCGCCGCATACCCGGCGCAGCTCGTTGTGGATCTGCCCGTGGGTCTGCCCGGTGCGGTGGTGCCAAGCGGCCACCATCGTGTTGAGTTCCTTGCGCATCGCCGTCATCTGACGGTGCGTCACCACCGGGCGCTGGTCGGCCGGCTTCTCCGACAGGTCGGCCTGGTGGTCCGGCTTGCGCCGGCTCTTGGCCACCTGCTTGGCCTGCCGGGACTGGAGCAGCATCTGGACCTGGTCGGGTTCGAGCAGCCCGGGAAGGCCGAGGTACTCCTCTTCCTCCTCGCTGCCCACGTGCGCCTGAAGCCCGAACTCCGCGCCGTCGAACAACACCCGGTCGAAGCGCGCCTCGCTCTCCAGCGCCTCGAACGCGAACTCCTCCTGCTGCCCCGGCTCGTCCTTCTGCGCGTTGGCCTGCGCGAGGAGGGCGTCCTCCTCGTCGTACATCCCGCCCTCCTTCTTCGGGCGGTCCAGCACGTGGTCGCGCTCGATCTCCATCTCGTTCGCGTGCTGGAGCAGCGTCGGCACGGAGGGCAGGAACACCGACGCGGTCTCGCCCCGGCGTCGGGCCCGGACGAAGCGCCCCACGGCCTGCGCGAAGAACAGCGGCGTGGAGATCGTGGTGGCGAACACGCCCACCGAGAGGCGGGGTACGTCCACGCCCTCGGACACCATCCGCACCGCGACCATCCAGCGGTCCTCGGACGCGGAGAAGTCCTCGATCTTCTTCGACGCGCCGACGTCGTCGGACAACACCAGGGTGGCGCCCTGTCCGGTGATCTCGCGGATCATCCGCGCGTACGCCCGAGCCGACTCGTGGTCGGTGGCGATCACCAGGCCGCCGGCGTCCGGGATGGCCTTGCGTACCTCGCCCAGCCGCTTGTCGGCGGCCCGCAACACCTGCGGCATCCACGAGCCCTGCGGATCCAGCGCGGTACGCCAGGCCTGGCTGATCGCGTCCTTGGTCATCGGCTCGCCGAGCGAGGCCGCGATCTCGTCGCCGGCCTTGGTCCGCCAGCGCAGGTCGCCCGAGTACGACAGGAAGATGACCGGGCGCACCACGCCGTCCGAGAGCGCGTGGCCGTAGCCGTAGGTGTAGTCGGCGGACGAGCGGCGGATCCCGTCCTTGCCCTCCTCGTACGCGACGAACGGGATCGGGTTGATGTCCGAGCGGAACGGCGTGCCGGTCAGCGCGAGCCGGCGGGTGGCCGGCTCGAACGCCTCCATGCACGCCTCGCCCCACGACTTGCTGTCGCCCGCGTGGTGGATCTCGTCCAGGATCACCAGCGTCTTGCGGTTCTCCACCCGGCGGCGGTGCAACATGGGATGCACGCCCACGCCCGCGTAGGTGACCGCGATGCCGTGGTACTCGCGGGACACCGGGCCCGACGAGCTCGAATAGTTCGGGTCGATCCGCAGGCCTATGCGCGCGGCGGCCTCGGCCCACTGCTTCTTGAGGTGCTCGGTCGGCGCGACGATGGTGATCTGGTGGATCACGTGCGCGTCCAGCAGTTCGGAGGCGATCCGCAGCGCGAACGTGGTCTTGCCGGCGCCCGGCGTGGCCACCGCGAGGAAGTCGCGCGGTTGGCGTGCGAGGTAGGTGTCGAGGGCCCCCTGCTGCCATGCGCGCAGCTTGTTCGCGGTGCCCCAGGAGGCACGGTTCGGGAAGGCCGGGGACAGATGGGACGCGGCTGCGGTACTCACTGCGACGGGTCTGCTCCAGGCCGAGGGGGCGATCGAGGGCAAGCGATCAGGCTACCCGAGCCCCTGCCCGATTCCGCGCGCCCACGACTCCCACGCCCCGAAACCCGGGCCACCGAACGGCGATTCCACTGGGAACACCGACCAGACCGGCCCCTCGAACCCACCCTCCCGGCCGATCTCCGGCGCGTCCCGACCACGCCCCGACAAACCACGACTCACTCACCCACGCCCGCCCCGCCTCGCCCCGAGCGCGAGCCACCCGGCCACTTCGCCCGCTCCGCCCCCAGGACCGCACGCCCACATACCCGCCTGCCCTGCCCGGCGCACTCGCCGCGATCGCCCTCGGCCGCCTGCCGCACGGGGCCGCGCCCCCGCCCGCCTCGCCCTCCTCACACACCCGCGCCCTCGACACGATCCCCCTCCCACCCCTCACGGGAGCCCCGTCCACCGACCTGAACGCCGGCCCGCTCACGACGCCCTCGACCCACACTCCCGCGCCCAACCCGACACCCACCCACTGCTCGCCCTCTGGGCGCCGAGGTCGGCCTCATCGCAATCGCCCCACTCCCCCGAGCCCCCACCCGGAGTGCTTTCGGGCAGGTGGGGTGGCTTGGGTTGGGTCAGGAGGGGGTGTGGGGGCGGACTCTGGGGGCCAGGAGGGCGCCGAGGAGGGAGATGGTGAGCATGATGGCGAAGATCAGGGTGAAGACGCCCGCGTCCTGGCCGGTGCCCTCGTGGAGTGCGGCGAAGATGGCGCCGGCCAGGCCGACCATGACGATCGTGCCGAGCGAGTCGGCGACCTGGAGCGATGAGGAGTTGGTGCCGGACTCCTCGGGTGTGGACAGGTCGAGGGTGAGCACGCTCACCGAGGAGACGGCCATGCCCATGCCCGCGCCGCCGAAGAACCAGCCCACGGTGACCGTGTACGGGGACATGCCCGGGATCAGGGCCAGCAGCGCCCCGCCGATCGCGATCGCCACGAACAGGAAGCCCAGTTGGACCAGGCGCGGCCGGCGCTCGTGTGGTGAGCGGCCCTGGTACCAGGAGCCGACCGCCCAGGACAACGCGCCCACGGTCAAGGTCAGTCCCGCCTGGGTCGGCGACAGGCCGTGTTCGCTGATCAGCATCAGTGGTACGAACGACTCGACCGCGAAGAAGGCACCGGCCAGCACGCCCCGGGACAGGATCACCGTCGGCAATCCGCGTACCGCGCGCAGCGTGCCCGCCGGCAGCAGCCGGGGTACCGTCACCGCCATCAGCGCCAAACCCGCGACCAGCAGCAACACGCCCACCACGCTCAGGTGTTGGCCGCCGTACTGCAACATGCCCGCGCCCACCGAGGCGCCGACCGCCGCGCCGATCCGGCGGCGGTTCATCCGCGCGTCCGGGTCGGGCTCGCTCGCCATCCGCTTGAGCTGCGGCAACATCATCACGATCGGCAGCGCCACGAGCACCGGGATGGCCAGGAACACCCAGCGCCAGCCCAGGTGATCGGTGACCAGGCCGGACACCGGCGGCCCGACGATCGAGGGCAGCACCCACGCCGCCGAGAACGCCGAGAACACGCGGGGGCGCAGCGCGGACGGGTACGCCTTGCCGACCACCACGTACAGCGACACGATCACGAGCCCGCCGCCGAGGCCCTGCACGGCCCGGCCCACGATGAACGGCCACATCGACTGCGCCGTGCCGGCCAACACGAGTCCGGCCGCGAACGCCCCGATTCCGCCGAACAGCGGCAGCCGGGGTCCACGCGCGTCACACCATTCGCCGGAGACCACCATGGCGAGCAGGCTCGTGGTGAAGAACGCGGAGAAGGCCAGGGCGTACAGCGGCACGCCGTCCAGTTCCTCGACCGCCACCGGCATCGCGGTGCCGACCGCCATCGCCTCGAAGGCGATCAGCAGGACGACCGACACGATCCCGAGGGTGAGGTGGAGATAGGGCCGGGTCAGTACACCGGGCTCCCCGTCGTCGGATTTCCCAACACTGCGTCGTGCGGACTTCGACTCTCCCAGGGCTGTCACCGAGACAGCCTAGACCCTGCCATATGGAAGTACTTATCAATACGATCCGCCCACCTCTCGGGCCGACCGGCGGGCACGGAACGCAGGCCCGGCAGGCAAGCGGAACGCCCGCCCGCCGGCCCGCGGAACGCACACGCCCTAGTCCAACACCACATCCCGAGGCCGCAGCGGCAATCGCGGCAGTTCCAACCCGGTCGCGTCCCGGACCGCCGCCGCGACCGCCGCCGGGACCGGCACGATCGCCGCGTCGCCCAGGCCCTTCGCGCCGAACGGCGCGCCCGGCTGCGGCTCCTCGATCCACGCGGCCACCCGCACCGGCGGCACGTCCCAGGTCCCCGGCGGCGTCCACGCCGACTCGATGTCCTCCATCAGCGCGAGCCCGACCCCCATCGCCACCGAGCTCTCCACCCGCACCCGGGCCTGCGCGGGGTCCAGCACCCGCCCCGCGTCGTATGCCCCGGTCACGTCCACCACCCGGATCGTGCCCAGCTCCGGATCCAGGTCGACCACCACCCGACACGCCGAGAAGGCCACCGCCGGATACGCGTTGCCCTGCCCCGCGTCGTCCAGCGGCTCGGTGCTCGGCGCCCGGCACGCGCCCGCCGTGGTCACCGTCGCGGTGTCCTGGTACATCACGTCCACCGACAGGTCGATCAAGCCGTCGTAGGACCTGATCCGCCCGTCCCGCACATCCAACAACCGCGCCGTCATCCCGTACCGCGCCGCCACCGGCGCCAACAACCGCTCGCGGATCTCCCGCGCGGCCTGTTCCACCGCCCCCGCCGTCAGCCACGTGTGTCGCCCCACCCCGGGCGCCCCCGCCGTCGGCAACGCGGTGCCCGCCTGGAGCACGATCGCGTCCGGCACGCCCAGCACCTCGTCCACGATCTGCCGGACCAGCGTCACGAAGCCCTGCCCGACCTCGACCGCCGCGCAGGTCACCGTCACCACGCCGCCGTCGAGCCGCACGGTCGCCGTCGAGGACTCGTCGGCCCCCTCGATCCCGAGCAACGGCATCAGCCCGACCGCGTACCCGGTCCCGCGCAACGTCCCGGGCGCCGGCGGCGCGGCCGGCGGTGCCGCCTCGGCCACCGCCCGCAGCGCGGCCCCCACCGGAACCGGCCCGTCCAGCACCTGACCCGTCGTCAACATCGTTCCGGAGCTGAGCGCGTTGCGCAGCCGCAGCTCCACCGGGTCCATCCCGAGCGCGTCCGCGAGCTTGTCCATCTGCGCCTCGTGCGCGAAGCACACCTGCACCGCGCCGGGCCCGCGCATCGCCCCCGCAGGCGGGTTGTTGGTGCGCACCGCCCACGCGTCGACCACCGCGTACGGCACCATGTACGGCCCGGCGGCGCACCCGATCAGCCGCCCGATCACCTCCGGCGAGACACCCGCGTACGCGCCGCCGTCCAGGATGATCTGCGCCTCCACCGCAAGCAGCCGACCGTCCCGGTCCGCCCGGTGGGTGTACTTCATCCGCGCCGCGTGCCGATGCCCGCCGACCCGCAACGACTCGTCCCGATCGAGCACCGCCTTGACCGGCCGCCCGGTGCGCAGCGCCAGCAGCCCGACCACCGCGGTCAGCCCGATGTCCTCGCGCGTGCCGGAGGAGCCGCCCGCGCCGGTGGGCATCAGCCGGACCATGCCGGCGGGCAGCCCCAGGCACTCGGCGACCTGGTCGCGGTCCGCGTGCGGGTACGGCGAGGCCACGTGCAGCTCGACCCCGCCGTCCGGCGAGGGCAGCGCGAGCGCGGCATCGGTGGCCGGGTTGGCCTGGTACTGCGCGGGCACCTCGTACAGCCCCTCGACCACCACCTCCTCCACCGGCGTGCCGTCCCGGCGCAGCTTGACCGGCCGGCCGTGGCGCAGCGCGATGTGCCGCAGCACGTTGCCGTCGGGATGCAACGGCGGCCCCGCGAAAGCGTGTTCGGGATCCGAGGCGATCTCCAGCGGCTGGTACGACACGAGCACCGCCGCGGCGCCGGCCCGCGCCGCCTGGAGGGTCTCGGCCGCCACCGCCGCGACCGCCTCGCCGGCGAAGCGCACCACGCCGTCCGCGAGCACCGGCCGGTCCGCCACGATCGCACCGTGGCACGCGCCCGGCGGCAGGTCCGCCGCGGTGACCACACCGCGCACCCCCGGCACGGTGTAGGCCGGGGCCGCGTCCACGCCCAGGATCCGCGCGTGTCGATGCGGCGAGCGCACCAGCACGCACCACAGCAGGCCCGGCGCCCACAGGTCGCCGGTGTAGGAGAAACGTCCCCGTGCCTTGGCGTCCCCGTCCGGACGCGGTGCGGACTCGCCGATCACCGGTTCACGCCGATCACTCGTTCTCGCCGATCACTCGTTGCCGCCGGCCGTCGGCGGCGCGATCACGTTGAACATCATCGTCGTGTGGGTCTCCCGCGGCGCCCGCCTGCGCGCCGCCGCGCGAACCGCGTCCACCATCGGATGCGGTCCGGCGCATCGGCACGGGTGTCCGTCCAGCGCGCGCCGGATCTCCACCTCGCCCGGCTCCGCCACATGGGCCAGCAGCGCGCACGCGGACGCGACCACTCCCGGCACGCAGTAGCCGCACTGGACCGCGCCGGACTCGACCAGCGCGCGCTGCACGTCGACGGTCTCCGGGTCGTTGTCCAGGTCCTCGATGGTGCGCACCTCGCGGTCGCCCAGGGTGGCCGCCGCGATCAGACAGGCGGACACCGCGACTCCGTCCAGGTGCACCGTGCAGGTCCCGCACACGCCCTGACCGCAGCCGTCCTTGGCACCGGGCAGGCCCAGCCGCTCGCGCAGCACGTACAGCAGGTTTTCGCCGATCCAGGCGTTCTCGATCAGCCGCGCCTCGCCGTTGACGCGCAGGACGTACGACGTCGTCGGGGTCGCGTCGGCGTCGAACCCGAGGCCGCTCATCCGCCGAACGCCCGTTGTACCGCGCGTCGCGCGCACACCGCGACCACGTGCCGCAGGTGGGCCCGGGCGGCGCGCTGTTCCGCCTCGGGTCGGACCTCGTCCGCGACCAACCGGCCGAAGTCGGCCGCGTCGCGCGCGTCCAGGAGCCGCCCCGTGTGCGCGTCCATCCGCCCCGCCAACCACTGTTCGGCCTCGAACGCGCGAACCGGGCCGGGGTGCGCCCCGCCGACCGCGCAGCGCACGTCGCCGACCACGGGGCCGGCCACCAGGGCCAGGGTCAGGTATCGCCCGCCGCCCACCGGCGCCTTGACGAACTCCTGTACGCCGCGCAGCAGCGGCACCCGCACGCCGGTGATCAACTCCCCCGGACGCAGCAGTTGTTCGGCGATCGCACCTTCCTTGGGCGCGAGCAGATGCGGGGCGACCTCACGCACTCCGCCCGGCGAACGGCACGACACGGTGGCCTCCAGGGCCGCGAGTACGGGCAGCGAGTCGGCGGCCGCGCCGCGGCTGAGGATGTTGCCGCCGAGAGTGCCCATCGCGCGCACCTGCGCGGTGCCCACCTCGTTGGCGGCGGCGGCCAGTGCGGGCACGAGCGAGGCCAGGTCGGCGTCCGCGAGCCGGGCCCAGGTGAGCCCGGCACCGAGCATGGCGAAGCCGTCCTCGTAACCCCACCGCCGCAGGTCGGCGACCTTCGCCAGACCCACCAGGGCCGGCGGTCGCACCGTTCCGGCGTTGACGCGGGGCATGAGGTCGGTCCCCCCGGCCACTGGCAGTGCCCGGGGATCGCGCGCGAGGGCCTCAACGGCCTCGTCGAGCGACAGCGGCATCAAGATCGTCGCGTCCACAGCGCCGCCCACCCTATTGCCACGCACCCCGCGAATGGACCGCTTGGACCGAGATTTGAGCCAACCCGAAACCCCACCCCGCCCGGAGGCCCACCAGGCCCCCACAGACCCACCCCGAAGCCGTAAAACCCCAGCCTCGAACCAAAACGAAACGGGTGGGCGAGTGGATGAACACTCCCGAGCCGGCCAAGACGCGACGCAAGAGGCGCCGGCCAAAGCAACCGACGCCTCCGCAACCGTCAACGCACCCTCAGCGACTACTTGCCGCCGCTCTTGCCACCGCTCTTGTCCTTGTCCCCACCGGCCCCGCCGGCCGGCATCGTCTCGTAGATCTCCTTGCACATCGGGCAGACCGGGTACTTCTTCGGGTCGCGACCCGGTACCCAGACCTTCCCGCACAAAGCGATGACCGGGCTCCCGGACATCGCGCTTTCCATGATCTTGTCGCGCTGGACGTAGTGCGCGAAGCGCTCGTGGTCACCGTCGCCGTGGGAGAGCTTCGGCGTCTCCTCGATCAGCGTGCCGGTGCCCGTCCCGTGCTCCGGCTCCGGGAAGCTCTGGGGAGTGGTCATGCCCACCAGGATAGCCAGACACCGGCGGCGCCGAACGGCGCGTTGGATCGTGCCGGCGAGGCGCCCGCCCGAGGTCGGTCGGGGCGCCGGCCCGAGGTCAGTTCAGCGTCGGATCCTCCGGGTACGTGGCGACCATCGCCAACTCGCCCACCTGCCGCCGCAGTACCGCCCGCCACAGCCGATCCGGCGTGGGCGAGAACGCGTCGCCGGGCTCGGAGTCGACCACGTACCACGCGCCCGACTTGAGCTCGGTCTCCAACTGCCCCGGTCCCCAGCCCGCGTAGCCCGCGAAGACCCGCATCGAGCCGAAGTCGGCGGCGACCAGTTCCGGCGGCACGTCCAGGTCGACCAGACCCAGCCCGCCGTGCACCCGGCGCCAGCCCAGCGGCTCCGCGCCGCCCGGTACCGACGCGATGGCCAGCGCCGAGTCCATCGCGACCGGGCCGCCCTGGAACACCACCGGCGGCTCGCTGACGATCTTGGACCACGGCACGAGCACGTCGTTGACGTCCACCGGGCTGGGGCGGTTGATCACCACGCCCAGGGTGCCGTCCTCGTCGTGCTCCAGGAGGAAGACCACACACCGGTCGAAGTTGGGATCGGCCAGCGCGGGCGTGGCCACGAGCAGGCGTCCGGTGAGCGATACCTCGGTCATGCGCTCATGATCCCGCAACCGCCGGGTCGTGGTGCGCCACCCGGCGAGGAAGTCGCCCGGCCAGGAGCAGCGCGCAGGAGGTACCGAGCAGGTCGGCGACCACGTCCCACGGGTCGCCGCTGCGATGCGGGAGCACGAAGTGCTGGATCAATTCACTCTCCACCGCGTGTGCCGCGAGCGCCACACCCAGCACGGTCGGACCGATTCCGACACGCCGACCGGTCCAGGCAATGGCGGCGAACGAGAGAAAATGCACGATCTTGTCACGATGCGGAACTATCGGCGCCGGGTCGCCCGGGCTGCCCGGATTGAACAGGAGTACCAGGTTCACCAGCACCGCTCCCGCGAACACCCAGTACGCAAGCTTGTTGGCGGCCATCCCAACCCTTCGTCCACGGGCCGAACGACCCTTTGTCCCGGGCCCTTCGGCGCCGCGAGCCGGCAACGGGAGCGGTGGGTGTCCGACTACCGTGTAGCGCTGTCGGCCCATCTCCCCTGTCGGCTTCGGTACCCACAGAAGTGCGAGGATTCATGCAAGACGACGTGCTCTTGGTTCACGGCGGTTCCCCGCTTGAGGGCGAGGTTCGCGTCAAGGGCGCCAAGAACCTGGTGCCGAAGGCGATGGTGGCGGCGCTTCTCGGCGAGGCGCCGAGCCGACTGCGCAACGTCCCGGAGATCAGCGACGTACGCATCGTCAAGGGCCTGCTGCAACTGCACGGTGTGGCGGTGCGCGAGGGCGACGAGCCGGGCGAGTTGCTGATGGACCCGACCCAGGTCGAGCAGGCCAACGTCGCGGACATCGACGCGCACGCGGGTTCGAGCCGGATCCCGATCCTGCTCTGCGGACCGCTGCTGCACCGACTGGGCCGCGCGTTCATCCCGGACCTGGGCGGCTGCATGATCGGCGACCGGCCGATCGACTTCCACCTGAGCGTGCTGCGCGAGTTCGGCGCGGTGATCACCAAGCGTCCCGAGGGTCTCTACATCGAGGCGCCCAACGGCCTCAAGGGCACCAAGGTGAGCCTGCCGTTCCCGAGCGTGGGCGCCACCGAGCAGGTGCTGCTCGCGGCGGTGCGCGCGGAGGGCACCACCGAGTTGTCCAACGCGGCGGTGGAGCCGGAGATCATAGACCTCATCTGCGTGCTCCAGAAGATGGGCGCGATCATCTCGGTGACCACCGACCGGGTGATCCGGATCACCGGCGTGTCCAAGCTCGGC
The DNA here is from genome assembly GCF_055558835.1 of Embleya sp. NPDC025285. Taxonomy (NCBI): domain Bacteria; kingdom Bacillati; phylum Actinomycetota; class Actinomycetes; order Kitasatosporales; family Streptomycetaceae; genus Embleya; species Embleya sp. NPDC025285. Next base: position 56,985 of record NZ_JBVHLU010000018.1, on the reverse strand, counting down.
GGTTACGACCACCGCGCCCTGCCGGACCGCCTGGAGGCCGCGTCCTGGGGCTGCGCGGCGCTGGCCACGCACGGCGACATCTACGTCCGCGGCGCCCGCCAACTGGACATGATGACCTTCCTGAACGTCTTCCGTCAGGTCGGCGGCGCGTTCTCGATCGACGACGAGGGCATCCGCTTCTGGCACCCGGGCGGCCCGCTGAACGCGATCGCGCTGGAGACCGACGTGCACCCGGGCTTCCAGACCGACTGGCAACAACCGCTGGTGGTCGCGCTGACCCAGGCCACCGGCCTGTCCATCGTGCACGAGACGGTCTACGAGCGGCGGCTGGGCTTCACCTCCGCGCTCAACCAGATGGGCGCCACGATCCAGCTCTACAGCGAGTGCCTGGGCGGCACGCCGTGCCGGTTCGGCCAGCGCAACTTCCAGCACTCCGCGGTCATCTCCGGCCCGGCCAAGCTGCACGCGACCGACCTGGAGATCCCGGACCTGCGCGCGGGCTTCTCGTACCTGATCGCCGCCCTGGCCGCCGAGGGCACCTCGCGGGTCACCGGCATCGATCTGATCGAGCGCGGCTACGAGGACTTCCAGGCCAAGCTCGAGGCCCTGGGCGCCCGCGTGGAGCTGCCGATGAGGGTCGCCGAGAGCGTCGCCTAAGCCGTTTCCCGGGCCTCCGCGGGCCCCAGTGCCCTCTTCCCGGGGCCACAGGGGCCCGAGGAGGCCCGCAAACGGCCCCGGTGGGCCCGACGACGCCGGAAGGGCGGCTTCCCCGAGGGGAAGCCGCCCTTCCGGTTTTCTACCGGGGCGCTACGGACTTACTTGCCCGAGGCCGCGGCCTTGAGCTTCGAGCCCGCCGAAACCTTGACGCCGAAGCCGGCCGGGATGTCGATCGGGTCGCCGGTCTGCGGGTTCCGCGCGGTGCGGGCGGCGCGGTGGGTGCGCTCGAAGGTGAGGAAGCCCGGGATGGAGACCTTCTCGTCACCCTTGGCGACGATCTCGCCGACGACGTCGGCGAGCGCGCTCAGTACGGCATCCGCGTCCTTGCGGGTCACGTCGGCGCGCTCCGCGAGGGCGGCCACCAGCTCACTGCGGTTCATGTGTCACTCCCGTGTCTTGCTGACCTCCGCCGACGACCACGGAACGTGGTCGCAAACGTGGTTCAGTCCAACTCGCTGTTCTTGCCCCGGGGACGAATCCTGCACTCATCCATGCCCGGAAGCTAATCAAGGACACGCCAAATCACTGGGAAAGCCCCGTGATTTCGCGGTTCCGGCAGATTACGGGGCCGTTAGGGGGCCCCTGCAACCGGGATACGTACGGACAGTACGACGATCATCCCGCAGGGTTCTGACGCTCCGCCAACACCGCGTCCCGCACCGCCGCGGCCACCACGGCGGACACCTCCGGGTGGAAAACACTCGGAATGATGTAGTTCGGGTTGACTTCGTCGTCGGAGACCACCGACGCCAGCGCCCGCGCGGCGGCGAGCAGCATGTCGTTGGTGATGTGCCGGCTCTGCGCGTCCACCAGACCGCGGAAGACACCCGGAAAGACCAGCACGTTGTTGATCTGGTTGGGGAAGTCGCTGCGGCCGGTGGCGACCACCGCGGCGTGCTCCAGGGCCGTCGCCGGATCCACCTCGGGATCCGGGTTGGCCAGCGCGAACACGATCGAGTCCGGCGCCATCGCGGCGATGTCGGTGCCTGCGAGTACGTTCGGCGCCGACACCCCGACGAAGACGTCCGCGCCGACCACGGCCTCCTTGAGCGTGCCGGTGAGGCCCTGCTCGTTGGTGTGCTCCGCGATCCAGCGCAGGTCCTCGCCCATGTCGGTGCGACCGGTGTGCACGACGCCTTGGACGTCCGCGACCACCACGTGGCCGGCGCCCGCGGACAGGAGCAGCTTGAGGATCGCCGTGCCCGCCGCGCCCGCGCCGGACATGACAATGCGCACATCCTCGATCTTCTTGCCGACCACCCGCAGCGCGTTGGTGAGCGCGGCGAGCACCACGATCGCGGTGCCGTGCTGGTCGTCGTGGAAGACCGGAATGTCCAGCGTCTCGCGCAGCCGGCGCTCGATCTCGAAGCAGCGCGGCGCGGAGATGTCCTCCAGGTTGATCCCGGCGAAGCCCGGGGCCATCACCTGGACGGCCCGCACGATCTCGTCCGGGTCCTGGGTGTCCAGGCAGATCGGCCACGCGTCGATCCCGGCGAAGCGCTTGAACAGGGCCGCCTTGCCCTCCATCACCGGCAGCGCGGCCTTGGGGCCGATGTTGCCCAGGCCGAGCACCGCGGAGCCGTCGGTGACCACGGCGACGGTGTTGCGCTTGATGGTCAGCCGGCGCGCGTCGTCCGGATTCTCCGCGATCGCCATGCACACCCGCGCCACGCCCGGGGTGTAGATCATCGAGAGGTCGTCACGGTTGCGGATCGGATGCTTGGACTGCATCTCGATCTTGCCGCCGAGGTGCATCAGGAAGGTTCGGTCCGAGACCTTGCCGAGGCTGACGCCCTCGATCTCCCGGACCGCCTCCACGAGCCGGTCGGCGTGCTCCGTCGAGGTCGCGGCGATCGTGACGTCGATCCGCAGGCGCTCGTGGCCGGACGCGGTGACGTCGAGCGCGGTGATCGACCCCCCGGCGGATTCGACCGTGTTGGTGAGTCGACTGACCGATCGGCCCCCCGCGGGGACCTCCAGTCGAGCCGTGATCGAGTACGAGGCGCTGGGCGCTGCGGGCATGAACTCTTTCTCCTCCGATCGCTGCGGCACCCCGTCTGCCACGGCGCCGCATCGCTCCCGATGGTCTCACTTCGTGGACACGAGCGGGTCCGCGGGCCGTCCCGGGCGCCCGCCTTACCCGGGCCGGGCGCCGCCGCAAACTGTGATCCTCGTCCTTCGCCGTTCATTCCGGCGCCGGGCGGCCGGTCGGTTACGCTGTTTTACGACACCGGCTCGATCCAAGCCCCCGGGCCCAACCATTAGTCCCTACGAGGGACCACTTGCCGAGAGGCGAGCATTGGCGGGTCGGTGTCCTCGACATCACACCGGCGGTCCCCCAGGGGCCGCCGGTTTCGTATGCGCGGCCTCGTCCCGCCGACACCCCCACGACGCCCGACGCGCCTCGCGCCGCTCACCGGCCGCGGTCCGGCGCTCGTCGGCGAGTCGGCCGCGGTGACGCTCATGCCGCGCGCGTTCGCCCGAGGCCGAGGCCGAGGCCGCTCGCGGCCGAGAGCACGGCGCCCAGGGCGATCCACGCGCCGAGCACCACGAGGTGCCCGCCGGCGCCGTTGCCGTCGAAGAAGGCGGTCGAGCGCAGCAGGTTGCCGCCCGCGCCGGGCGGCAGCAGTCGGCCGAGCTTGCCCCACGGCTGGGGGAGCAGTTCCGGTGCGCTCGTCGCGCCCGACAGCGGATTGCCGATCAGGAACATGGTGACCGCGCCGAGCACGATGCCCGGCCTGCCCAGCACCGCGGCCAGGCCGATGATCGGCAGGTTGACCGCGAGCAGCAGCAGCGCCACGGCACCGGCGTCGACCGCGTAGGGGCCCGACAGCGCACCGACCCACCCCTGGAGCAATCCCGTGGCCGCGAGCCCGCCCAGCGCGGCGAACAGCGCCGCTCCCGCGAGTCGCAGCCGCAGTCGGGGCACGAACAGGGTCAGGAAGATCCCGCTGAACATCCCGGTCATCACGAGTGGCAGCACCGCGCCGCCCAGGCCCGCGCCGCGCGGATCGTCCGCGGGAGCCGGTACGACGTCGACCACGGGTACCGGCTGGCCCTCGTGCACCGCGGCCACGTATCGCGGCAGCGACTGCGCCACCGTAGCGCTCGCGGCGGAGGCGGTCAGCAGGCGCGGTCCGGCCGGGCCGAGCACGATCGCGCCGTAGTCCCGGCGATCCTCGATCCGGGCCCGCGCCGCCGCCTCGTCGGCCACGGCGTGCACCGTGAACGCGCCCGGATGCGCGCGTTCGAGGCGATCGGCCAGCGCGCTCGCCTCGGCCGGCGCACCCGCCACGGCGATCGGCAGGTCCCGCGGCTCGCTGCGGGCGCCCGGCCACGCGAAGAGCGTCACCATCAGCAGTTGCAGAACCACGAGCCCCACCGCGACCGCGGCCGCGATCCGCACCGGCGACGTCGGTCGCGCGCTCCGCGGCGCCGTCTCGGGGCCCGACCCCGACCCCGCGGGCGCCATCTCTTCGGCCGTTCCCGGAGTCCGCTCCTCCGAGGCGTTGTACGGCATGGCGACTCCACGCTCCCTCGCGCACGATCCCCGTTCGGGATCCGGGCAATTCATCGATCGATGAATCCGATCCTGGGCGCGCGCCCGCGTACTGTCAAGACGAATGTTCGTTTTATTATCGAGCCATGCCCAAGGTCAGCCAGGAACACCTCGACGCCCGCTACCGCCAGATCCTGGAGGCCGCGCGGCGCTGCTTCGCGCGCAACGGTTTCCACCGCACGTCGATGCCCGACGTCTTCGCCGAGGCCGGGCTGTCCGCGGGCGCGGTCTATCGCTACTTCAAGGGCAAGGACGAACTGATCGCCGCCTGCTGCACCGACGCACTACAGGCGGTGGCCGCGGCGCTACCGGACCCGCCCACGCTGGCGCAAGGGGACGTCGGACCGCCCCCGCTCGCGGCGACTCTGGATCGGCTCGTCGACGCCGTCGTCGAACTCGACGGCCAGGAGGGCATCGGCCGAGTGGCGATCCAGGTCTGGGGCGAGGCCATCCGCGACCCGCGACTGAGGACGCACGTGCGGACCGAGTACGACGCCGTACTCGATCGCCTCGTCGCGGTCTGCGCGCTCTACCTCGACGCCGGCGCACTGCCCCCGACCGTGGATCCCAAGGTCGTCGCACTGGCCGTGATGGCACTGCTCCAGGGCTTCACGATCCAGCGCACGGTGTTGGGCCACACCTCGGAGGCCGACTTCAAGGCGGGCATCCGCGCGCTGCTCGGCGCGCGCGACGACATGTGACACACGCGAGAAGGCCCGGTGTGCGAGCACACCGGGCCTTCTCGTCAACAGGGGTGGAGGTGGCGGGAATTGAACCCGCGTCCTACGGTGCGGAACCAGAGCTTCTCCGAGCGCAGTCCACAACGATTTTCTCGGCCCCGGTGTTCACGTGGACAAGACACCGACGGGCCCAGTTACTGTTTTTTGTCCCGCACGACCCCGTAACCGGGTCTTGCGGTGGAGTCCCCTAGATTATGCCAGGGTCCGGGGCGGGGACGCACCCGGTCTGACACCTTCGGATACTCGCTTAGGCAGCGAGGGCGAAGGAATCGCGCTTGGTATCGGCGATTATTTGTTTGCGACAGGTGGTTAACGAGATCATTGTCGCTTCCTCGGCTCGCTTCCTCTGCTTCGACAGCCGCAGTCGAAACCGATCACCCCCTATTGAGTTTTCAAGCAACCACCGAGGCTCCGAGGAACCCTGGTGCCCTGCTCGACGGCCCGAACCGCCACACTTGCTCGGCCCGAACCAGCCACATCGTACGGTCCAACGTCGGACCGGTCCACTTCATTCCCGGCGGGTCATCCTCGACGGCCGCGCACGTACTTCGACATCACGCGCTCCGTCTCGCGCCGGTCCTGCTGTTCGCGCAGGGTCTGTCGTTTGTCGTAGTTCTTCTTGCCCTTGGCCAGCGCCAGTTCGAGTTTGGCCCGACCGTCCTTGAAGTACAGGCTCAGCGGCACGAGGGTGTGACCGGTTTCCTGGGTCGCCTGGACCAGTTTCTCGATCTCGTGGCGGTGCAGCAGCAGCTTGCGCTTGCGCCGCGCCGCGTGGTTCGTCCACGTGCCCTGCGAGTACTCCGAGATGTGCACGTTGTGCAGCCACACCTCGCCGCCGTCGATGCTCGCGTAGCCGTCCACCAGGGACGCCTTGCCGGCTCGCAACGACTTGACCTCGGTGCCGGTCAGGACGAGGCCGACTTCGAGGGTGTCCTCGATGAGGTAGTCGTGCCGCGCCTTCTTGTTCTGCGCGATGAGCTTGCGCCCGGTCTCTTTCGCCATGATCCCTGCATTCTCGCGCATGGCCGCAAGCTCATTACCCGCCCGGGTGGCCGGCCTTTCCGATCCGATTCCGTCGCGGCCCCCGGGTCCGCTGTCACAACCACAGCGCGGGGTCGACGAACTCGCCATCCACGAGCACCTCGAAATGCAGGTGCGCGCCGGTGGACCAGCCGGTGTTGCCGGACCGGCCGACCTGGTCGCCGCGGGCCACCCGCTGCCCCTCGCGCACGGTGATCCGGGACAGGTGGTTGTACGTCGTGGTCAGCGCGACCCCGCCGACCCGCCCGTGCGAGAGCACCACGCGGTAGCCGTACGCCGCGTTGTAGCCGGTCTGCACCACCGTGCCCGCGCGGGCGGCGGTCACCGAGGTGTCCTGCGGGACCGCGAAGTCGGTGCCGGTGTGCAGCTTCGTGTACTCCAGGATCGGGTGGTAGCGCATCCCGAAGCCCGAGCTGACCGGCCCGCGCACCGGATAGGAGAGCGCACCGCCCTGCTTCGCGGACGAGGACGCTCTGCCCGCCGCGCCCGCCGGCGCGTTGCTCCGGTTCGCCAGCTCCGTCAACCGCTTCTGCTCGGACCGGGTCGCCTCGTAGCGCTGCTGGTCGGCCGCCTTCTCCTCGCGCGCGGTCGCCAGCGCGGCCTCGCGCTGCTTCGCCAGCGCGGCCACCTTCGCCTCCGCGTCGGTCGCGGTCTTCTCCAGGGCGACCACCTCGGCGAGTTGCCGAGTGGCCTCGGTGTGCCGCACCCGGGCCTCCGCGCGACGCCGCTCCAGCTCGGCCCGGCGGGCGTCGATCGCGTCCCGGGTGCGCTCCAGCCGGGCGATCGTCTCGTGGTCCGCCTGAAGCATCTGCCGATAGCTCTGGAGGCTGCTGAGCAGCTCCGCCGGGGTCTGCGCGCGCAGGATCATCGACAACTGCGCCATCGCGCCGTTGCGGTACGCCCGGCCCACCAACCGGGTCACGTCGTCGCGCACCGCCTGGGTCGAGGCCGCCACGTCGTGCAGCTCTGCCTCCGCCGTGCGCACCGCGGCCTCCGCCAGCTCCACGCCGTGGCTCAGGTCGACCGTCCGGGTTCGCGCCTCGGCCACGCGCGCCCGGGCCGCCTCGAGGGCGGCTCGGGCGCCCGGCCCGGCCGCCTCGGCCTCGGCGTACGCGGTCTCCGCGGTCGCCAGGCGGGCCAGTGACGCGTCCAGGTCGGCCCGCATGCCCCGGGCCGCGGCGTCGGCGCGCTGCCGACGGGCCCGCGCGTCACCGCCGTCGCCGTCGGCGTACGCGGGCACAAAACCGACCGCGGCCGTGATCACCACGAGCGCGGAGAAGCCGAGTCGCCTGGTCCGAATTCTGCGCATGATCACAAGAAACGCGTAATTGCCAGAAATTGCCACGACCCACACCGGTATGGAAGTAATACGAACCCATCCGGCTGCGTACAAACGTTCGACAGCCCCGTTCCGCGGTGGCGGAACAGGGCCGTCGGGGCCGTCGGGTCGAGTTCCGCGAACGGATCCCGGGTCAGACCTTGAGGTACTTCAGGAGCGTGAAGAACGACGCGATCGCCGACATCAGCACCCCGAAGAGGATCAAGAGCGGCAGGGTCGCCAGCACCGGTCCCCAGCCGATCAACTCGAATGCGTTGAACTGCTGACCCAGGCCCTTCTCGACGCCGAAGAAGAACCCGGTGCTCAACAGGCCGGAGGCCAGCACACCGCCCAGCAGGCCGGCGATGGCGGATTCCATGATGAACGGCAATTGGATGTACAGATTCGACGCGCCGACGAGCCGCATGATGCCGGTCTCCCGCCGCCGGCTGAACGCGGACACCCGCGCCGTGTTGACGATCAGCAGGATCGCCACCAGGAGCATGAATCCCATCACGCCGTAGGCCGCGTACTGCGCGTTCTTCAGCAGCTTGAAGAACGGCTCCAGGATCTTGCGCTGGTCCTGGACGGACTGCACGCCCGGTCTGCCGGCGAACGCGCTCGCCACGACGTTGTACTTGGTCGGGTCCTTGAGCTTGACCCGGAAGGATTCCGGCAACTGGTCGGCGGTGACGCTGCCGGAGAGCGGGGATTCCTTGTTCTGCTCCTTGAAGTGCTGGAACGCCTCCTGCTTGGACTCCTGGTAGGTCTTCTCCACGAGCGGCATTCGGCTGAGCTCGGCCTTGATCGCATCGCGTTGCTCGTTGGAGACCTCGCCGCCCGCACATCCGGCGTCGTGGTCGCTCTTGCCGCACAGGAAGATCGAGACCTCGACCCGGTCGTACCAGTAGTCCTTCATCTCGTTCACCTGAACCCGCAGCAGCGCACCCGCTCCGGCCAGCGTGAGGGACAGCGCGACACTGACGATCACCGCGATCGTCATGGTCAGGTTCCGGCGGAGACCGACTCCGATCTCCGAGAGGACGAACTGGGCGCGCATGATGTCCTAGTCGCTAGGGGCGCGGCCGGACTGCCGCGCCGTGGTGGTCCGGTGGATCAGTGCTGGTAGCCGTACACGCCGCGAGACTGGTCGCGGACCAGGCGGCCCTGCTCCAGCTCGATCACGCGCTTGCGCATCTGGTCCACGATCGCCTGGTCGTGTGTGGCCATCAGGATCGTGGTGCCGGTCCGGTTGATCCGGTCGAGCAGCTTCATGATGCCGACGCTGTTCTGCGGGTCGAGGTTGCCGGTCGGCTCGTCGGCGATGAGGATCATCGGCCGGTTCACGAAGGCACGGGCGATCGCCACACGCTGCTGCTCACCACCGGACAGTTCGCCGGGCATGCGGTCTTCCTTGCCGCCCAGCCCCACCAGGTCCAGCACCTCCGGTACCACCTTGCGGATCGTGCCTCGGGGCTTGCCGATCACCTCGAGCGCGAACGCGACGTTCTGATAAACCGTCTTGTTGGGCAGCAGGCGGAAGTCCTGGAAGACGGTGCCCACCTGGCGGCGAAGCGCCGGCACCTTCCAGTTGGACAACCGGCCGAGGTCCTTGCCCGCCACGAAGATGTTGCCTAGGGACGGCCGCTCCTCTTTGAGGACCAGCCGCAGAAAGGTGGACTTACCCGAGCCCGAGGACCCGACGAGGAAGACGAACTCACCCTTCTCCACTTCGAGGGAGACGTCGTGCAACGCGGGGCGCGGCTGCTTCGGGTAGGTCTTGCTGACGTTGTCGAATCGGATCACGGTTGCATCACGGTGCGCCAGTGTAGGGGGCAGGGCATCCGGCCGGGGGCACAGGTGTGGCCAAGGGACCACGCCGTCGCGAGCCGGGCGCCCAGGCTCGAACGGAGTGGTCGTCGGGCATGGCCATTCCGTGAGTGTAAGCGGCACAGTGGAAGGGGACGGGAACTTCCCACCGCGTCGTGAGCGTTATGCGTGTCGATGCGTGATAGCGGAGCAATCGAGGCGGAGGCGTCGAGATGACCTTGGACCGCCTGGTGTGCGCGAACTGTGCCGGCCTGGTCGCGGAGGGTCGCTGCCCGACGTGCCGGGCCAGTCGTGAACGGCTCCAGCGTTCCGGTGGACTCAATCTCCAACCCGCGATGCTCGCGGCACTCGCACTGCTGGTCCTGGTGTGCGCGCTGCTGCTGGCCCGCGTGGGCGGCTGAGCCGCGGAGCACGAGTCGCCGGGCCGGATGCGGCCCCGCTCGCCCGAGCAGGACCCCCACCATCCCCGAACAACTGCGAAACGACACGAAGGCCCTGGGTGCCCCCAGGGCCTTCGCGTCGTACAGCGGCGTTCCGCGGCTTCCGGAACCCGGATCGGGCATTGTCGGCAGCTGTCCGACGCGGACCGAACCGAGCGGGCGCCCCGTTGTCGAGGCCGGGCACAGGGCCCGGCGTCGTACCGCGGTGCCGCCCACCGTCCGTGATTCCGAGCCGACCGTTTCACAGACGCACTCGCGATGACGCGGTGCGCCCGGCCCGGAACGGCTGGACGGCGGATTCAGTGCCCCGGCACCGCCGCGCCGGGGCACAAGTCTTCGACTCAGGCCGCGGAGGCCTGCTGACGGCGCTTGAGCCGCGCCGGCAGCACGGTGAAGGTGAAGCCACCGGCCGCCATCGCGGCGCCGCCGACGACCAGGAACGCCATGTTGGCGCCGGAGCCGGTCGAGGCCAGTTCCTTGTTCGCGGGCTGCTGCGCCGCCGGAGCGGTGTCGCCGCCGCCGAAGTCGCGAACGGGGGCGTTCTGCTGGTCGCCGTTGCCGCTGCTCGTCCGGGTGTTCCCGTCGCCGCCGCAGTTCAGGTCGAGCCCGCCGGTGGCGTGCGTGGCGTCACACGTGTTGCCGCCACCGGTGCTGCCGCCCGAGTTGCCCTTCGTGGTGGTCCCGGAACCGCCCGAGTTGCCCTTCGTGGAGCCCGAGGACGAGGTCCCCGTGGATCCGGCCGAAGTGCCCTGCGAGCCGGAGGACGTACCGCTCGAGCTGCCCGAGCTGGTAGTGCCGGTGGTCGAACCCGACGTCGTCGTACCGGTGGTCGAACCGGACGTGGTCGTGCCCGTGGTCGAACCCGAGGTGGTGGTGCCCGTGGTCGAGCCCGACGTGGTCTCACCCGTGGTCGAGCCCGACGTGGTCGTACCCGTGGTCGAACCCGACGTGGTCGTACCGGTGGTCGAGCCCGACGTGGTCTCACCCGTGGTCGAACCCGACGTGGTCGTACCCGTGGTCGAACCCGACGTGGTCGTACCGGTGGTCGAGCCCGACGTGTTGCCGGTCGTGGCGCCCACGATCGTGCCGCCGGTGGTTGCGCCGACGACGGTGCCACCGGTGGTCGTACCCGTGGTGGTGCCCGTGGTCGTACCGGTCGTGCTGCCGGAGGTCTCGCCGGGCGGGCACGTGTGCGTCTGCTCGCACCCGTCGTCCGGACCCGGGTCCGCCGCGCTCGCGACGCCCGCGACCGCGAAGGACGCGCCCGCCGCGAACAGCGCGGCGGCGGCTATCCGAGCCGTCCGGACGCGCATTTTGGTTGTCATCAATTAACCCCCAGTTGGTGGGATCCCCGTATCCGCGCCGGCGCGGGTGGGGTCCCAAACGCCGTTGGGCATCACTTCGACGCGCGCCCGTGCCATCCGTGGATGGCACTCGGACTCCGATCGGATGCGTCGCGGCAATGCCGCCGTTCAGACTGGTAACCGGGCGGATGCCGCGTCAAGGGCGTTCGGAGAGGGTTGCGGGGTTAATTCCGATTCGCCGCGAAAATCGGCACGAAAGCGCAACGCGTCACAACACGAAGACCCCCGCGAATACGTGGGGGTCTTCGTGCTCGTGAATCGGGTATGAACCGGCTTTTCGCTCGGCGGACCCCGCCGTTCGCGGCGACTACGCGGCGGCGGACTGCTGTTGCTTGCGCCAGCGGATTCCGGCCTCGATGAAGCCGTCGATTTCGCCGTCGAGCACCGACTGCGGGTTGCCCACCTCGAATTCGGTGCGCAGGTCCTTGACCATCTGGTACGGGTGCAGGACGTACGAACGCATCTGGTTGCCCCAGGACGAGCCCTCGCCCTTGAGCGCGTTCATCCGGGCCTGCTCCTCCTGGCGCTGGCGCTCGAGCAGCTTGGCCGAGAGCACCGCCATCGCGGAGGCGCGGTTCTGGATCTGGGAGCGCTCGTTCTGGCAGGACACCACGATGCCGGTCGGGATGTGCGTGATGCGCACCGCCGAGTCGGTGGTGTTGACGCCCTGGCCACCGGGACCGGACGAGCGGTAGACGTCCACCCGCAGCTCGGACTCGTCGATGTCGACGCGGTCGCTCTGCTCGACGACCGGCAGCACCTCGACGCCCGCGAACGAGGTCTGTCGGCGGCCCTGGTTGTCGAACGGCGAGATCCGCACCAGGCGGTGCGTGCCCTGCTCGACGGACAGCGTGCCGTAGGCGTACGGCACCTTGACCGCGAAGGTGGCCGACTTGATGCCGGCCTCCTCGGCGTAGGAGGTGTCGTAGACCTCGGTCGGGTAACCGTGCCGCTCGGCCCAGCGGGTGTACATCCGCAGGAGCATCTCGGCGAAGTCGGCGGCGTCCACGCCACCGGCCTCGGATCGGATGGTCACCAGCGCCTCGCGCGAGTCGTACTCGCCGGAGAGCAGCGTGCGCACTTCCAGTTCGCCGACCGCCTTGTGCACCGCCGCGAGCTCGTTCTCGGCCTCGGTGCGGGTGTCCGCGTCGTCCTCGGCCTCGGCGAGCTCGAACAGGACGTTGACGTCGTCCAGACGCCGGCGCAGGTCCTCGACGCGGCGCAGCTCACCCTGCAGGAAGGAGAGCCGGCTGGTCACCTTCTGGGCGGCTTCGGGGTCGTCCCAAAGATCCGGCGCCGCCGCCTTTTCGTTGAGCGCGGCCACATCGGCCCGCATCTTGTCGAGGTCGAGGACGGCCTCGATCGACGTCATGGTCGACTCGACGGACTTGAGCTCTTCGGAAGGATCAACGGCAGCCACGCCACCATCCTAAGTGGATCGCGGCCCGGTCTCGGACTCAGCCCGGGTCCGGACTCGACCCGGCGGCCTGGACCCGGCCGTTGTCGGCGCGGATGTACACGTCCACCCGGTCGGTTCCGGCGGCCGTCGCGGCCGGGGCGTCGGCGGTGGCGGTGTTCGGGTCGACCGGCCGCCAGCCGCCCTCGCCGGGCACCGCGCCGAGCAGTCGGCCGTTGCCGTCGCGGGCGAGCACGAGCAGGCCCCGGCCCTGGGTGTAGGCGGCGGCCGGGCGGGCGGACGCGGCCAGGCCGACCCGCTCGGGCTCGCGCCAGGTGCCGTCGAGGAAGGGGATGTGCAGCACCGCGTGGTCGCCGGCGCGCACCACGAACGCGGCCAGCGTGCCGGGGGCGCCGGCGGTGAGCGCGGGCGCGGCCTCGATCCGGCCCGCGCTGGGCACCGTGGTGAAGCCGCTCCAGGAGGTCCCGGTGAGCGATCCGGCGGCCAGGCCGTCGGTGCTCGTGCGCGCGACGATGTCGATGCGATCGCCGGTGGCGACCGCGGCGGGCGCTCCGCCGAGCTTGGTCTTGGCGTCCGTCCTGGTCCACTCGCCGAACCGGCCGTCGGCCAGGGTCGAGCGGTAGAGCAACTTGTCGGTCGCGCCGACCGCGAACACGTCCAGGCGTCCGGGTGCGGCGCTGACCGCGGCGGGATCGTCGGTGGTGCGGAAGGTGGGCAGCCGGCGCCATTCCCCCCAGCGCGGGCCTTCGCCGCCGATGTACCAGAGCCCGCCCTCGCCGTCGCGCTGCACCACCCAGGCGTGTTCGGCGTCCGCCCGGGCCGCCGCCGGGCCGCCCTGGAGCAGCACGGGCGCGGCGGGCAGCGGCACGAACGCGGGCCACGCGTAGCCGGCGCCGGCGCGCTGCGGGGCGGGGCCACCCGAGCCGCCCGCGGGACCCGGGGTGCTCTGCTGCGTGACGCCGGAGGTCTGCCCGGCGGGTCGGGTCGAGGTGCCCTTGTCCCGGGTGAACCACACCGCGACCGCGCAGACCGCCGCGATGGCGAGCACACCGCAGATCACCAGGATCAGTCGGCGGCGCGCGGCGCCTGCGCGGCGGGCCGGTTTGCTCCGGCGGTGCGACTGCACCGGGGCCGCGTCGTCGAACACCGGGCGGGTCAGGTTGGTGTGCGTGTCCCGGCTGCCGTCGGCGGCCTCCGAGGTCCCCGAGACCAGCGGGACCACGCCTGCCGGGCGCGGTACGGGGGTGTCCTGGCGGCCGACGTTCCCGTTGGGGTCGGGCACGTCGAACGCGGGCAGGCCGATCAGCGACGGCAGCGCGGAGCGCAGCCGTTCGCCGAACTCGCGGGCGGTCAACCGGGCGGCGGGCGCCTTGGACAGGCAGGACGCCAGCACCGCGGCCAGCGGATCCGGCAGGCCGGGGATGCCCGGCACCGGTTCGGTGACGTGTCGACGCAGCACCGCGCCGGGGTGCCCGCCGCCGAACGGCGTCCACCCGGTGAGCAGTTCGTACAGGACGGTGGCCAACGCGTACACGTCCACGGCGGCGGTGGGTTGCAGGCCCTCGATGATCTCGGGCGCCAGGTAGTCGGGCGTGCCGATGATCCGGGTGGCCCGGGTGCGGCGCGGCGCGTCGACCAGGCGGGCGATGCCGAAGTCGGTGAGGCGGGCCCGGGAGACCCCGGCGGAGTTGTCGATCAGGATGTTCTCGGGTTTGACGTCGCGGTGGATCACACCCTCGGCGTGCGCGGCGGACAACCCGTCCGCGACGTCGGCCACGATCGCGGCCGCCAGTCGGGGGGTGAGCACACGTTCGCGCTCCAGCCGGGCCCGCAGGTCGGGACCGATGACCAGGTCCATCACCAGCGCGAGGTCGGTACCGTCCACGACCAGGTCGTGCACCCCCACGATGTTGGGGTGGTCCAGGCTGGTCAGCGCGGTGCGCTCCTGCACGAAGCGCGCGACCAACACCTGGTCGGACGCGAGGTCTTCGCGCAGCAGCTTGATCGCGACGGGTCCCTCGGGTCCCTCGCCCTGCCAGACGGTCCCGCTGGCGCCGCGCCCGAGCACCTTCAGGGCGACGTATCGGCTACCGATCTTGCGTGCCAAAGCAGCTCCGTGGACCCAGCGAGCGTGGTGCTCACAGCGGACTTCCCCGACCGCACCCTACGCGGCCGACCCCCGGATCCGGGGACCGTCGGGCAGGACGGCGTGTACGAGGTCGTCCTCGACACGGGCGACCGGGGGATGATTATGCGTCAGTTCTTGGTGTCACCGCCGCCGCCGTCGTTGCCGGAGACGAAGTCCTTGACGTTGTCGTACCAGCCTCGAACGGTATCGAACCAGTCGATAGCGGAGTTCACCCAGTCGCGCAGCGGGCTGAACCAGTAGATGGCGAACAGGATCGCGGCCATGATCACCAGCCGGAGCAGGCAGCCGATGGTGCAGCCCACTCCCGGGATGCTGGTCAGCCGGAACCCGCGTCGCCTGCGCGGCTCGCGCTCGCGCGGTTCCGGCTCGCGCTCCCTCGGCTCGCGCGCCGGCCGTTCCCGGCGGCGCGGCTCGCGTTCGGGTGCCTCCTCGCGCCGATAGCGCGGTGGCGGGGGTGGCGGCGGCGGCCCGGGATCGGCGAGCGGCGGGGCGGGCGGCGCGGCGGCCTGTCGCACCGGCTCGGCGTACGCCGGCTGCGGCGGGTACTGCCGCGGTGGTTGCGGGTAGCCGGGCGGCTGCGTGCTCATCACCCGGGTCGCGTTGGGCGGGCTCGGCGGCGGTGTGCTCGGCGGTGTGGGCGGCGGCGCGGGATAGCCGCTCTGCGCCTGCGGGATGACCCGGGTGGGGTCGCCGGCGCCGGGGCGGGCGCCGAACGCGCTCGCGGCCAGCACCTGGGCGAGCGAGCCGTCGTCGGGCCGTACGCCGGCGACGATGTCGGCGGCCAGCCGCAGCGCGCGGCCCAGACCCGCCGCGTCCGGCCGAATCTCGGGCTGCTTGGCCAGGCAGCGCTCGGTGATCAGCCAGTACGCGTCGGGCATGCCGACCGGGCGGGTCGGCGCCTCGGTCAGGTGGTGGTGCAGCAGCGCGATCGGGTTGGTGTCCCGGAAGGGCGGGTGCCCGGCCACGAGTTCGTAGAGCACGACACCCGCGGCGTAGACGTCCACGGCCGGGGTGAGCGGTCGGCCCTCGGCGGTCTCGGGCGCGACGTAGCTGGGGGTGCCGACGAGTTCGTGGGTGCGGGTGAGCGCGGGCGAGTCGGCGAGCCGGGCGATGCCGAAGTCGGTCAGCATCGGGTAGAGCGAGTCGCCGTTGCGGGCGAGCATGATGTTGGCCGGTTTCAGGTCCCGGTGGATCACCCCGTCCGCGTGCGTCACACTCAGCGCGTCGCAGATCTGAGCCATCGTCAGGGCTGCGGCGGCCGGCGGCAGCGGGCCGTTGTCACGCAGGTAGGTGCGCAGGTCCGGGCCGTCGATCAGGTCCATCACCAGGGCGAGCGTCTCGCCCTCGACGACGAGGTCGCGTACGTGCACGAGGTTGGGGTGGCGCAGATTGAGCAGCAGCGAGCGCTCGCGCAGGAAGCGGGTGACCACGTCCGGGTCGGTGCCCAACTCCTCGCGCAGCACCTTGACCGCGACCGTCTCGCCCGAATCGCGCACGCTCGCGCGCCAGACGGTGCCACTGGCTCCGCGCCCCAGGGTTTCCTGAAGCAGATACTTGCTGCCGACCGGCCGGTCCACGACGCTCCCCACTGTCCTGTCCGCCACCTGGGCGGTGGTGCCGGGTTGCCGTCCACCCTAGGTGGTACTCGGCTACAGACGCATCGACCCCAGGTACGGTTCGCCACGTCGCGGCCGAACCCGAGGCGGTGTCGGTCCGAACCCGGCCGAACCCGGGCCGAACCCGGACCGGATCCAAGCCGGGCCCACGCGGCGGATACTCGATGACGCGGAGCGACTCGACGGCGGCATCGTGTTCGGGCGATTCGCCGGCGACTCGGTCTTTTTCGGTCGAAATTCGGACAAGATCCATCGTCTGTCCGGCTGTAGGCGACATGACGGTCGCGGGTGCGAGGATGCCTCTTGTTTTCTGCTCGGAGGAGGGAGGCGCGCATGCAGATCCGGCTCACCGTGCACGGACCGCAGCGGACCGGACCGGGCGCCGACGTGCTCGTCACCGCGCCGTCCGGGACGACGTTCGCGGGCATCGCGGGCGCGCTGCGGACCGCCTCCGGGACCGAGGGCCAACGCTTCTGGGTGGGCGACATCCGGCTGCGCGACGACACCCCCGTGGGCCGACCGCCGCTGGTGGACGGCGCGCTGGTCACCGTAGACGCGCTCGGCTCCCCCTCGCCCTCCGCCGGATCCCCGCAGTTGCGGGTGGTCGGCGGGCCGGACGCGGGTGGCGTGCACCTGCTGCACCAGGGCGGGGTACGGATCGGCCGCGCGCCCGAGGCCGAGGTGCGCCTGGGCGACCCCGATCTGTCCCGCCTGCACGCCGAGTTGTGGATAGAGCCCGGCCGGATCCGCGTCGCCGACCTCGGCTCGACCAACGGCACCACCGTGGACGGGATGCCGATCGGCCGCGAACCGGTCGACCTGCCGCCGGGCTCGCTGCTGCGGGTCGGCGAATCCACCCTCCAGACCTTCCTGCCGCCGCCCTACGGCTCGCCCGAGGACGGCTCCGGAGCCCGCGCCCGGGCCGACGGCACCGGGCACATCGAGGTGCGTCGCACCGCCCGCGCACAACTGCCGGTGCCCGCCCGCGCCCGCTTCGAACTGCCCGAGGAGACGGCGGGCCGGCGCCGCCCGTTCGCGCTGCGCCGCCGGGCCGCCGGGACCGAGCGGGAGACGATCGAGGCGGCCGCCCGCTCGGCGCTGCTCGACGAGGTGCGCTGGCGACGGGACCAGTCGCCCGATCCGGCGACCCTGCTCCTGGACGCGCTGGCCACCGGCGAGCCCGGCCCGGCGGGCCGGTTGTGGGAGCGCGCGGCCGGCCACCCCGAGGCGCTGGGTGTGCGTCTGGGCGTCGGCGACCTGCCCTCGCGGGTGACCCTGGTGGAACCCTCGACCGTCGCCGGCACGGGCGGCGAGGAGCGCCGACTGACCGCGTTCTCGGTCCCGGTCACCGTCTCGCTCAAGGACACCGTGCTCGGCCTGACCGGGCACCGCCCCCGACTGCTGGGCCTGGCCCGCTCGGTGGTGGCCCAACTCGCCGGACTGCACGGACCGCAGGATGTGGAACTGGTCGTGCTGTGCGCCGACCCGGGCACCGCCGCCGACTGGTCCTGGGCCCGCTGGTTGCCGCACCTGCGGCCGGGCGAGGGTCAGGACTGCCGGCTCCTGGTCGGCCTGGGAGCGGATCAGGTGCGGGCCCGCGCGGGCGAACTGCTGGACCGGATCGACACCGCCGAGCGGGTCCCGGTCCGGCGCACCGTGGTGGTCCTGGACGGCGCGGGCCGGTTGGCCGCCCGTCCGGAGATCGTCCGGCTTCTGGTCGAGGGACCCGCGGCCGGCGTGCACGCGTTGTGTCTGGACGAGCGGGCCGAGGAACTGCCGCCGCAGTGCTCGGCGGTCGCGCACATCGCCGGCGAGGTCGGCACCCGGATCGACCTGATCGGGCCGGGCACCCGGCGCGTCGAGGACGTGGTCGCGGACGCGGTGTCGTCCGCGTGGGCGGACCGGTTCGCCCGTGCCCTGGCCCCGTTGCGCGAGGCCACCCGTCGGGTCACCTCACCGCTGCCGGAGTCGGTCCGGCTCCTGGACCTGCTCAACCTGGATCTGCTCACCCCCGCCAAACTGCTCGCGGGCTGGCGCGAGGCGGGCCGCTCGCCGCGCGCGGTGCTCGGCTCGGACGCGCGCGGCCCGGTCACCGTGGACCTGTCCACCGACGGGCCGCACGTGGTCATCGGCGGCGCCGCGGGCTCCGGCCGCTCCGAACTGCTCGCGTCCGTGCTGTGTTCGCTCGCGGTGGCCAATCGGCCGGACGAGCTCGCCATCGCGCTGGTGCACGGCCCGGAGGGGCTGTCCGAGCTGCCGCACGTGGTGGGACACCTCACCGACGCGGAGATCCCGGCCGCCGGTGACGCGGTCGCGGCCGTGCGGGACGAACTGGATCGCCGTGAGGGGCTGTTGCGCGGCACGCCGTTCGAGGCGTACCGGGCCGGCTCGGACCGGCCGCTGCCCCGGCTCGTGGTGGCGGTGGACGACATAGACCTGCTGGCCGAGGCGTACCCCGGCTTCGTCAAGAGCCTCGCCGACGTGGCCCATCGCGGCGGCGCGCACGGCGTGCACCTGCTGGTGACCACCGGTCAGCCCGCCCGGACCCCGGAGATCGAGGCCGCGGCGGGCGCCGAACTGCGGATCGCCCTGCGGGTGGACGATCCGCAGGCCTCGCGCGTGCTGATCGACGTCGAGGACGCGGCGGGCGTGGACGAGGACTATCCCGGGCGCGGGTTCGTGCGCGGCCGGGACGGCGCCGTCGTCCCGTTCCAGGCCGGCCGGGTGACCGGCCGGATGCCGCGCACGGCCACCCTGCGCCCCACCGTGGTCCGCCAGGAGTGGCAGGAGATGGGCAACCGCCTGGCCCGCCGCCCGACCCCCGTGGGCGGCGGCAAGGGCCCCACCGACCTGGCCCTGCTCACCGGTGCCGTCCGCCGCGCCGCGGAACAACTCGGTACCCCGCTCCAAACCCCTCTGTGGCCCCCGGCCCCCTTGGAGCACCTGGCCCGCAAAGCCCGGTAACGCCCACCCGACCAGGCCGCGGGGCCCCACCAGGCACCCCGCGCCGCGGTAAAACCCCAACCTCCCCACCAGACGCAGCGGGTGGAGCGGGTGGAGCGGGTGGGCAAACAAATCCCGCGCCTACACAGGCAACCCCCGCGCCGGAAACCCACCCAAAAGCTCCCGCACCTCGCCCCGCACGCGCACGATCACGTCCTCGGCTCCGACCCCCGCCGCCGTCACCACCTGATCGATCCACCGCGCGATCGCGGGCATGTGCTCCTCGGCGAGCCCACGCGACGTGAGCGCCGGCGTCCCGATCCGAATCCCGGAGGGGTCGAACGGCGACCGGGTGTCGAACGGCACGGTGTTGTAGTTCACCACGATCCCGGCCCGATCCAGCGCCTTCGCCGCGACCTTCCCGGGCACCCCGCGCCGGGTCAGGTCCACCAGCAGCAGATGGTTGTCCGTCCCGCCCGACACCAACTCGAAGTCGCGCCCGACGAGTTCCTCACCGAGCCGTTTCGCGTTCGCCACCACCGCGTGGGCGTATGTCCGAAACTCGTCGGTCGCCGCCTCGCGCAGCGCGACCGCGATGGCCGCCGTGGTGTTGTTGTGCGGCCCTCCCTGAAGGCCCGGGAAGACCGCCTTGTCGATCGCCTTGGCATGCTCGGCGCGGCACATCAGCATCGCCCCGCGCGGCCCGCGCAGCGTCTTGTGCGTGGTCGTGGACACCACGTCCACGTGCCCGACGGGGGACGGATGCGCCCCGCCCGCGATCAGCCCGGCGATGTGGGACACGTCCGCGACCAGGATCGCGTCCACCTCGCGGGCGATCTCCGCGAACCCGGCGAAGTCCACCGTGCGCGGCACCGCCGTACCGCCGCAGAAGATGATCCGCGGCCGCTCGCGCAGCGCGAGATCGCGCACCTCGTCCAGGTCGGTGCGCCCGGTGTCGGCGCGCACGCCGTAGCGCACGCCGCGGAACCAGGTCCCGGTCGCGGACACCCCCCATCCGTGGGTGAGGTGCCCGCCCATCGGCAGCGCCATGCCCAGCACGGTGTCGCCGGGCCGGGCGAAGGCGAGGTAGACCGCGAGATTGGCCGGTGAGCCCGAGTACGGCTGCACGTTGGCGTGCTCGACGCCGAACAGGGACTTGGCCCGCTCGCGGGCGATGATCTCGATCGGGTCGATGTTCTGCTGGCCCTCGTAGTACCGACGGCCCGGATAGCCCTCCGAGTACTTGTTGGTCAGTACCGTCCCGGTCGCCTCCAACACGGCGGCGGAGACGTAGTTCTCGCTCGGGATCAGCCGCAGCGTGTCCTGCTGCAACAGTTCCTCGGCACGCACCAACGAGGCGATCTCGGGGTCGGTGCGGCGCAGTTCCGGGTGGCGATCGGTCACGTGCCCGTGGATGTCCATGTGTTCTCCGGCTCGGTTCACAGCGAATGTGATCCGGGTGCCCAGGCGGACGACACCTCGTCGGTGGAACCGCCGCTTCCTCGTGGTCGATCCCACGCGTACGCCAGTCGCGGCCCGTTCAGCATACGGAGCGCGACGGTCACCCGCCGCCTCATTACGCAGCGATGATCGAAAGTCACGAATAAGGCTCGTTGCACGGGGCAGGGGTTGTGGCCAACGCCACACCAGGCGTACCACAGGACATCAGCAGGCGGGATCTGTCCACCATCGGGGGAATTCGTGGCGGAAGTGGTACTGGATGCGGTTGGAAAGTTGTATACGGACGGCACTCGAGCGGTCACCTCACTCGATCTGACCGTCGCGGACGGGGAGTTCCTGGTTCTGGTCGGCCCGTCCGGATGCGGGAAGACGACCGCGTTACGGATGGTCGCCGGCCTGGAGGAGATCAGCGAGGGCACGATCAGCATCGGCGACCGAGTGGTCAATCGGGTGCCCTCGCGTGACCGGGACGTGGCGATGGTGTTCCAGAGCTACGCCCTGTATCCGCATCTGAATGTGCGGGACAACATCGGATTCGGGCTCCGATTGCGGAAGTTGCCCAAGGACGAGATTCGCGAACGGGTCACCAAGGCGGCCCGCACCCTGGGCCTGGAGGAGCACCTCGGCCGCAAGCCGAGGCAACTCTCCGGCGGTCAGCGGCAACGGGTCGCGATGGGCCGGGCGATCGTCCGGGAGCCGCAGGCGTTCCTGATGGACGAGCCACTGTCCAATCTCGACGCGAAGCTACGCGTGCAGATGCGCGCCCAGATCGCCCGACTGACCCGCGAACTCGGGGTCACCACGCTGTATGTGACGCACGATCAGACCGAGGCGATGACCCTCGGCGATCGGGTCGCGGTGATGAAGAAGGGCGTCCTCCAGCAGGTCGCCCCACCGCAGGAGCTGTACGACCACCCGGTCAACCTGTTCGTGGCCGGCTTCATCGGCTCGCCCGCGATGAACCTGATGACCGGCACGCTGAACCGCGACGACGCGGACGGCACCACGGTGGCGATCGGCAGCCAGCGGTTGACCGTGCACCCCGACGTGCTCGCCGCGCGCCCGGCGCTGGCCGGCTACCACGGTCGCCCGCTGATCGTCGGCATCCGCCCCGAGGACCTGTACGACACCGCCCTGGAGGGCGCCGAGCCCGCCGAGGGCGCGGTGTTGCGGGCCGAGGCCGACCTGGTCGAGGCGATGGGTTCGGAGGTGCTCGTGCACGTGCGCGTGGACGCGCCGCCCGCGGTCACCGAGGACGTCCAGGAACTCGCGCGCGACGTGGGCGCGGAGGACACGGTGCCGGACCCGGGCGCGGCCCATACCGAGCTGGTGGCCCGCTTCGGGCCGCGTACCCGGGCCCGCGAGGGCGCCGATGTGGTGATGCGGGTGGCAACCGACCGGCTGCACTTCTTCGACCCGGAGACGGGTCTGTCCATTACGGAGGACGCGTGAAGCGGTTCGTGGGCGCCTTGGCGGTCGCCTCGATGCTCGCCATGGGTCTCGCGGCCTGTAGCGACGACGGCGACGACAAGGGCAAGAAGAGCGACGCGACCCCCGGCGGGAGCGGCGCGCCGGCCGTACCCCGCCTCGACGGCACCACGGTGAGCGTCGCGGCGGTGTGGACCGGTGACGAGCAGGCCGCCTTCAAGAAGGTGCTCGCCGACTTCGAGAAGCGCACCGGGGCCAAGACCGAGTTCATCCCCACCGGCGACAGCGCCTCCACCTTCCTGGGCCAGCGGGTCGAGGGCAACGCGCCGCCGGACGTGGCGTTCCTGGCCCAGCCGGGCGTACTCCAGCAGTTCGCGCAGAAGGGCTGGATCAAGCCACTCGCGGCCGACGTGCAGCAGGCCGTGCAGGCGAACTTCGCGACCCAGTGGCAAAAGCTGGGCTCGTATCAGGACAAGCTCTACGGCGTCTACTACAAGGGCGCCAACAAGTCGCTGATCTGGTACAACGCGAAGGTCTACGAGAACGCGGGCGCCACCGAGTCCAAGACCTGGGACGACCTGCTCAAGAACGCGGGCCTGATCTCCGACTCGGGCACCCCGCCGTTCGCCATCGGCGGCGCCGACGGGTGGGTGCTCACCGACTGGTTCGAGAACATCTACCTGAGCCAGGCCGGCCCGGAGAAGTACGACCAGTTGGCCAAGCACCAGATCCCGTGGACCGACCCCTCGGTCAAGACCGCCCTGGAGACGCTGGCTCAGGTCTTCGGCAAGAACGACTGGTTCCCCGGCGGCAGCGGCGGCGTGCTCCAGACCGAGTTCCCCGCGTCCGTACCGCAGGCGTTCGGCGATCCGCCGAAGGCGGGGATGATCTCGGGCGGCGACTTCATCGGCACCAACATCATCAAGGACACCAAGGCCAAGATCGGCACCGACGCGAAGTTCTTCGGCTTCCCCGCGGTCGGCACCGGCAAGGCACCGGTGGTCACCGGCGGCGACGTGGCCGTGGCGATGAAGGACTCCCCCGGCGCCCAGGCCCTGCTCAAGTATCTGGCCTCGCCGGACGCCGCCAAGGTGTGGGCGCAGCAGGGCGGTTACCTGTCGCCGAACAAGAACCTGGACATGGCGTCCTACCGCGACGACACCACGCGCGGGATCGCCAAGAACCTGATCGCCGCGGGCGACGACTTCCGCTTCGACCTCTCCGACCAGGCGCCCGCCGCGTTCGGTGGCACCAAGGGTGAGGGCGAGTGGCGCGATCTCCAGGACTTCCTGCGCAACCCCTCGGACGTGGCCGGGGCGCAGAGCAAGCTCGAAGCGGACGCCGCCAAGGCCTACGCGGGCGGGTGACCGACGTCGATGAGTGAGAAGGCACCCGTACAGGTCGCGGTGCCCGAGAAGACGAAGCCGACGCCCGCGCGCGAGTCGCGCGGGCTCGGTTCGGGCGCCCTGTTGGGCTGGCTGTTCCTGCTGCCGGCCATCGTCATGCTCGCCGTCCTGGTCGCCTATCCGATCGTGTGGTCGCTGATCCGCAGCCTGTTCGGCGCGGACGGCTGGTCGGACTTCGTGGGGATCGACAACTACAAGGAACTGTTCACCGACGACGACACCTTCACCGCGCTCAAGAACAACCTGATCTGGGTCCTGGTGGTGCCCGCCGTGGTCACCTCGCTGGGTCTGGTCTTCGCGGTGCTGACCGAACGGGTCAGGTTCGCCACCGCGTTCAAGCTGATCGTCTTCATGCCGATGGCCGTGTCCATGCTGGCCGCGGGCATCATCTTCCGGCTCGTCTACGACCGCGATCCCGATCAGGGCGTGGCCAACGCGGTGATCACCAGCGTGCACGACATGTTCGACGAGGGCGCGCCGTATCCCGGCGCCCGACCGCGCAACGACACCGTGCTCGCGCCGCAGGGCGGCGGCTTCATCACCAAGGCCGGTACCGCGCCCGGCGGTACCGCGCTGTTGCCGCTGGTCGCGCTGCCCGCGGACAAGATCCCCACCGACGCGCGGGACGCCAAGCCCGCCGTGCCGCCCGCCGGGGGCCTCGGCGGCGTGGTGTGGGTCGACTTCACCAAGGGCAACGCGGGCAAGGCCGGAGTGGTCGACCCCGGCGAGAAGGGCCTGCCCGGGGTACGGGTCGAGGCGGTCCGGAACGGGAAGACGGTGGCGAGCGCGAGCACCGGCAAGGACGGCTCGTTCACCATGCCCGCGTCCGCCGCCGAGGGCGGCCCGGTGCAATTACGGCTGACCGAAGGCAATTTCGCCAAGTCCTTCGGCGGCTACGACTGGCTCGGGCCCAACCTGGTCACCGCCGCGATCATCGGCGCCTACATCTGGATGTGGGCGGGCTTCGCGATGGTGCTGATCGCGGCCGGCCTGGCCGCGATCCCGCGGGACGCGCTGGAGGCCGCGCGCGTGGACGGCGCGACCGAGTGGCAGGTCTTCCGCCGGGTCACCATCCCGCTGCTGGCCCCGGTGCTGGTGGTGGTGATGGTCACGCTGGTGATCAACGTGCTGAAGATCTTCGACCTGGTGTACATCATCTCGCTGGGCTCGTCCCAGAAGGAGGCCAACGTGCTGGCCCTGCAGATGTACATCGCCTCCTTCGGCGGCGGCAACAACCAGGGCCTGGGCAGCGCCATCGGCATCCTGCTCTTCCTGCTGGTGCTGCCGGCGATGTTGTTCAACATCCGTCGCTTCCGAAGGGAGAACCGGTGAGCACGTCCGTGACCCCCGACCTGACGAAGCCTCGGAAAGCGCCGGCGCCCCCGGAAGGGGGCATCAAGCGCGGCCTCGCCTCGCGTATCGTCGGCCGCACCGGCGGCGGTCTGGCGGCGGTCCTGCTGGTGCTGATCGCGCTGTTCTGGCTGATGCCCACCTTCGGACTGCTGGTCTCCTCGCTGCGCGATCCGCAGGAGATGAGCAAGTCCGGCTGGTGGAAGGTGCTGGGCAAGCCGAGCGACCTGACCTTCTCCAACTACGACAAGCTGCTCGACAACAAGGACATGACCCGGGCGTTCTTCAACACCATCTGGATCACCGTGCCCAGCACGCTGTTGGTGATCCTGATCGGCTCGCTCGCGGCCTACGCCTTCGCCTGGCTGGAATTCCCCGGTCGGGACTGGCTGTTCCTGATCGTGGTCGGGCTGCTGGTGGTGCCGGTCCAGGTGGCGCTGATCCCGATCTCGAAGCTGTACGGCGACACCGGGTTGTTCGGCACCATCCTGGGTGTGGTGCTCTTCCACGTCGCGTTCGGCCTACCGTTCGCGGTGTTCCTGTTGCGCAACTACTTCGCGGGCATTCCACGCGACCTGCTGGAGGCCGCCCGGATGGACGGCGGCACCGACCTGACCATCTTCTTCCGGGTCATCCTGCCGCTGGGCCTGCCCGCGATCGCGTCGCTGGGCATCTTCCAGTTCCTGTGGGTGTGGAACGACATGCTCATCGCGTTGATCTACGCGGACACCGAATCGGCGCCGCTGACCGTCGCGTTGCAGTCCCAGTCCCGGGCGTTCGGCGCCAACATCGACGTGCTGGCCCCCGGCGCGTTCCTGTCGCTGATCGTCCCGGTGGTCGTCTTCTTCAGCTTCCAGCGCTACTTCGTCCAGGGCGTGATGGCAGGCGCCGTCAAGTAGTCGTCGAGGAGGCGAACATCCCCTCGATGTCGAACAGGCGTCCTGGGCAACGGCCGCGGGGCCGTCCGGCGAAGTCCGGGCGGCCCCGCGGCCTGTGTGTTTCGTGCCGCCATCGTTACGGATCCGACTTCGGGAACGGAATTCCATGTGACATCGTCCGAAGGCGTAGGGTGCTCCCCGCCGCTTCGAAACCGGCTCGGGGGTGCACCAAACGGGGGACATACGTCATTTCGGGGGAACAATGAGGGGAAATCGCCGAACCGGTTTTCTACGGACCCTGCTGATCGCGCTGGTCGTCGAAACCGTGCTGATGAGCGCGACCGCCATCACGTTGGCGGTCATGTCGTTCGCCGTGCGCGACGACCGCAAGAGCCTGGAGGGCCTCGGTGATCTGCTGCTGATCGCGTCGGTGTTGTGCGCGGGCATCGCGGTGGTGAGCGGCATGGGCGTGGCCGGCGTGCGCGACGCGATGCGGCGCGGCACCGGGGCGCTGGGGCGCGCGGCCGCGGTGGGCCTGATCCACGTGTTCGTGGCGCTGGTGGCCACGCTGATGACCACTCCGCCGTGGACGGTCCTGGTGGCCGGCCTGCCCGCGATGATCTACCTGCCGTGCTGGTGGGCGGTGCGCGAGCGCAGTCACCACGAGCTGTTGATGCTCGAACCGTAGCGGGTCGACGCAAGCGAACCGCACAGGCCGCCGGCCCGGAACCCGCGTGGGTTCCGGGCCGGCGGCCTTCTCGCACCGATCAGCTCTTGCTGCCGGTCCGCAGCAGCGTACGGATCGTCCGCATCGCGACCGAGAGCGTCGCGAGGTCGTAGTTCTCCGCTTCCTGCAACTCGTCCAGCGTGGACCGGGCGCGGGTGAGCACGGCCGCGTTCCGGTGCTCCCACGCCTTGAACCGCAGCTCCGGGGTGTCCTCCGGTTCGCCGGAGGCGAGCACCTCCGCGGTGAGCCCGGCCTGCGCCGCGTACAGGTCCTCGCGCAGCGAGGCCCGTGCCATCGACTTCCACCGGTCGCTGCGCGGCAGTTCGATGATCCGGTCGAGCAGGTGCGCGATCGGCAGCCGGTCGGCGATGTCGAAGTACACCTGCGCGACGTCGAGCACCGCGCGCTCGGACTCGTGCGCCACCTCGACGATGTCCAGGGCGGCGTACGCCGAGGACATCCCGGCCACCGCGGTGGCCAGTTCGGTGGGCACGCCCGCCTCGGTGAACTCCTCGTACAGCCCGTCCATCCAGGCCAGGTCCGAGCCGCGCAGCACCTTGGGCAGGTGTGCGACCACCTCGGCCACACCGTCGCGGAAGAACTCCACCTGCGCGGCGATGTCGATCTCGCGCCGACTGCCCAGGAACCAGCGGGTCGCGCGCTCGATCAGCCGCCGGCTGTGCAGCCGCAGCTTGGTCTGCATCTCGGCCGGGACCTTGTTGTCCAGCGCCGCGATCGCACCCATGACCCGGTCCGCGCCGAAGATCTCCCGCGCGGTGATGTGCGCCCGGGCCACCTCCTCCGCCGACGCGCCGGTCTCCTCGCGCATGCGGAACATGAACGAGAGGCCGCCGAGGTTGACCACCTCGTTCACCACGACCGTGGTGATGATGTCCCGACGCAGCGGGTGTCGGTCCATCTGCTCGGCGAACCGCGCCCGCAGCGCGCTGGGGAAGTAGCGGTACAACTCCCGGGCCAGGAACGGGTCGTCCGGCAGGTCCGAGGCGATCAGGTCCTGGGCCATCACGATCTTGGTGTACGCGAGCAGCACGGCCAGCTCGGGCTGGGTCATCGCCTGCCCGTTCTGCTGCCGCTCGCGCAACTGCCGGTCGGTCGGCAGGAACTCGATCTCCCGGTTGAGGTGCCCGTCGCGCACCAGCCGGCGCATGTACCGCATGTGCACGTGCAGCAGGCTGGTGGCCTGGGCGACCGCGTTCTCCAGCGCGCAGTTCTGGCCGTAGTTGGCGGCCAGCACCAGGTGCCCGACCTCGTCCGTCATGGCCGCGAGCAGCTCGTTGCGCTGCTTGAGGGTCATGTCGCCGGCGGCGGTGACCTGGTTGAGCAGGATCTTGATGTTCACCTCGTGGTCCGAGGTGTCCACGCCCGCCGAGTTGTCGATCGCGTCGGTGTTGATCCGGCCGCCCGCGAGCGCGAACTCGACCCGACCGAGCTGCGTGCAACCCAGGTTGCCGCCCTCGCCGACGACCTTGACCCGCAGGTCGGCGCCGTTGACCCGGATCGCGTCGTTGGCCTTGTCGCCGACGTCGGCGTGCGACTCGCCGCTCGACTTGATGTAGGTGCCGATCCCGCCGTTCCAGAACAGGTCAGCGGGAGCCTGCAGGATCGCCTTCATCAAATCGGCCGGAGTGAGTCGGATCACCGCGTCCGGCAGCCCCAGTGCCTGCCGCACCTGCGCGTTGATCGGCACCGACTTGGCGGTGCGCGGGTACACCCCGCCGCCGGCCGAGATCAGCTCCTTGTCGTAGTCCGCCCACGAGCTGCGCGGCAGGTCGAACAACCGGCGCCGCTCGGCGAAGGAGACCGCCGCGTCCGGGTTCGGGTCCAGGAAGATGTGCCGGTGGTCGAAGGCGGCCAGCAGCCGGATGTGCTCGGACAGCAGCATGCCGTTGCCGAACACGTCACCGGACATGTCGCCGATGCCGACCACGGTGAAGTCCTCGGTCTGGGTGTCGTGACCCAGTTCGCGGAAGTGCCGCTTGACCGACTCCCACGCGCCGCGCGCGGTGATGCCCATGCCCTTGTGGTCGTAGCCCGCCGAGCCGCCGGAGGCGAACGCGTCGCCCAGCCAGAAGCCGTACGCCTGCGCGACCTCGTTGGCGATGTCGGAGAACGTCGCGGTGCCCTTGTCCGCGGCCACCACCAGGTAGGTGTCGTCCGTGTCGTGCCGCACCACGTCCGCCGGCGGCACGACCTCGCCGTCGACGAGGTTGTCCGTGATGTCCAGCAGCGCGCCGATGAAGGTGCGGTAGCAGGCGATGCCCTCGGCCAGCCAGGCCTCGCGGTCCGCGGGGTCCGGCAGTTGCTTGCAGAAGAATCCGCCCTTCGCGCCGACCGGCACGATCACGGTGTTCTTGACCATCTGCGCCTTGACCAGGCCCAGGATCTCGGTGCGGAAATCCTCGCGCCGGTCCGACCAGCGCAGCCCGCCGCGCGCGACCGCGCCGAAGCGCAGGTGCACGCCCTCGACCCGGGGCGAGTAGACGAAGATCTCGAACCGGGGCCGCGGCGCGGGCAGGTCGGGGATCTCCTGCGGGTCGAACTTGAGCGAGAGGTAGTCGTGCGCCTCGCCGTCCTCGCGGTGCTGGAAGAAGTTGGTCCGCAGGGTCGCCTTGATCATCGCCAGGAACGAGCGCAGGATGCGGTCCTCGTCCAGGCTGGCCACCTGGTCCAGGGCACCTTCGATGGCCTCGACGATGCCGTCCACCAGCTCGGTGCCGGCCTGCTGGTGGCCCGGCGAGAAGCGGGCCTCGAACAGGTTCACCAGCAGCCGCGTGGTGTGCGGGTTGGAGACGAGGACGTCCTCGATGTACTCCTGCCCGAACGTGGTCCCGGCCTGCCGCTGGTACTTGGCGTAGGCGCGCAGCACCATCGCCTGGCGCCAGGTGAGCCCGGCCCGGAAGACCAGCGCGTTGAACCCGTCGTTCTCCGCACGCGCGGTCCAGGTCGCCGAGAACGCGTCCTGGAACAACTCCTTGACGTCCTCGGGCTGCCCGTACATCGCCGCGGCGTCGTAGCGCAGACCGAAGTCGTACACCCACGCCACGGTCCCATCGGCGCGGCGCAGCTCGTAGGGCCGCTCGTCGACGACCTCCAAGCCCATCCGCTGCAGGATCGGCAACACCTCGGACAGTGACACGTGCCGACCGGTGCGGTAGATCTTGAAGCGCCGCTCGCCGGGCAGTGCTCCTATCGGCTCGTACAGGTGCAGCTTGAAGTCCGCCTCGGGGGTCAACTCCTCGACCCGCTTGAGGTCGGCGACCGCGGTCCGGGGCGGGAAGTCGGACTTGTAGCCCTCGCCGAACGCGTGTGCGTAGCGGCGGGACAGTTCGGCCGCGCTCTCCTCGCCGCATTCGGCGACGAGGGCCTCGCCGAAGTCGTCGATCCACGAGCGGGTGGCCTCGGACAGCAGTCGTTCGATGTAGTCCACGTCCGGGTCGCCGAGTTCGGCGCCGGTGGGCACGCGCACGGTGAAGTGCAGGCGTGCGAGCACGGATTCGGTGTTGCGCGCGGTGTAGTCGACCACCGAACCGGCCAGCTCGGCGAGCAGGATGTCCTGCATCTTGAGCCGGACCTCGGTGGTGTACCGGTCGCGCGGCAGGTAGACCAGGGCCGAGTAGAACCGGCCGTACTCGTCCTTGCGCAGGAACAGCCGCAGCCGGCGTCGCTCCTGGAGGTAGAGCACGTTGATCACGATGTCGTGCAGCTCGTCCACGGCGATCTGGAACAGGTCGTCGCGCGGGTAGGTCTCCAGGATCTGCAACAGGTCCCGGCCGTCGTGGCTGACCGGCGGGAAGCCCGCCTTCTCCAGCACCGCGTGCACCTTGCGGCGCACCACCGGGATGCGCTGGACGCTGTCGGTGTACGCGGCCGAGCTGAACAGTCCCAGGAAACGACGCTCGCCGACCACGTTGCCGGCCGCGTCGAACTTCTTCACACCGATGTAGTCGAGGTAGGCCGAACGGTGCACGGTCGCCCGCGAGTTGGCCTTGGTCAGGATCAGCAGCTGTTTCTCCCGGGCCTTCGCGCGAGCCCGGGTGGAGAGCCGACTGAAGGACGCGGACAGGTCCTGGTCGGCACGCAGGATGCCCAGGCCGGTGCCGGGCACCGCGCGCAGCACGTCCTCGTCGTTCTCGCACACCAGGTCGTACTCGCGGTAGCCGAGGAAGGTGAAGTGGTCCTCGGAGAGCCAGCGCAGCAGCTCCCACGCCTCGCCGATCTCCTCCTCCGGCAGCGAGGCCGGCGGGTCGTTGGCGAGTTCGTCGGCAAGCCGCAGCGACGTGTCGCGCATCTTGGTCCAGTCCTCGACCACCTCGCGCACGTCGCTGATGATCCGCTGCAACCCGGTCTCGACCGAGCGCAGGTCCTCGCGGTCGCTCTCCCGGTCGATCTCGATGTGCATCC
The DNA here is from genome assembly GCF_055558835.1 of Embleya sp. NPDC025285. Lineage (NCBI taxonomy): Bacteria > Bacillati > Actinomycetota > Actinomycetes > Kitasatosporales > Streptomycetaceae > Embleya > Embleya sp. NPDC025285. The sequence continues at coordinate 26,179 of NZ_JBVHLU010000018.1, read as the reverse complement.
AGGACTCGACGATCGCGTCCTCGGGCACCCCGTGTGCGTCGGTGGTGTCCACGATCTCCAGCAGCTCGCCGGCGATGGTGCGCCGGACGATGAGCTGGGGGTGGATCACCACGTGAATGCTGCGTTCCTGGCGGGAGAGCTCGTTGGTGACCGAGTCCACCAGGAAGGGCATGTCGTCGGTGACGATCTCGACCACGGTGTGCCCGGAGGCCCAACCGTTCTCCTCCACCGTGGGCGTGTACGCCCGGACTCGCGCGGTGCCCTGAGGGCGCTCCGCCGCGAGTCGACAGTGCGAGATCGCCGCACCGTACACGTCCACCGGATCGCGATCGATCAGGTCGTCGGGTGCGGTGTGCCGGTAATAGCGGGACAGGAGGACATCGAGGTCCACCCGGTTCGGGCCCTCGGGCCCGCCGCCTCCGTGCTGTGACGATGCCGCTCGTGCCGCTTCCGCCGCTCGGGCGAGAAGCTCCGCCTTCGCCTCGTCCAGCTTGCTCTGCATGATGCTGCCGCTCCTGTCGCGCGCCGTTGCGTGACCATTGCCGTCCCCGGGCGTGCCCGGCTGTGTACTGCCGGTACCCGCTTTGTCGCGAGTACCTGTTTCAGGCGACGTGCGCGGGCTCACGGTGGTTCCGGGACTCCGTCGTCCCGGCTCGCGGCCCACGCGGCGTCGCCGCATCGTCAGGCTACTCGCGTGCCTCCCGGCCGCCGAGAGGGGATCTCGGATCACCCTGTAAGGAATTTCCGGCTCGGTCCGGACACCTCGTACCCATTGCCTCGAAGGCGGCGCTCGGGGCACCGTGGACGCGGGACGAACGACGCAACGCACGGGCGGGACGGACTCGGTGGGGAGACGATCGTCATGGCCAAGAAGGTGCTGCTGATCGCCGGCGACGCGGCGGAGTCGCTGGAGGTCCTGTATCCGTACCAGCGCCTGCGCGAGGAGGGCTACGACGTGCACGTCGCCGGCCCCTCGCGCAAGAAGCTCGCCTTCGTCGTACACGACTTCGTCGAAGGCTTCGACACCTTCACCGAGAAGCCCGGCTACACGTGGCCGGCCGACTTCGCGTTCGTGGAGGTTCGGCCGGAGAACTACGTGGCCCTGGTGCTGCCGGGCGGGCGGGCTCCGGAATACCTGCGCAACAACCCGGTCGTCCTGCGCCTGGTGCGGCACTTCTTCGAGGCGGACAAGCCGATCGCGCAGATCTGTCACGGCCCGCTGATCGCGGCCGCCACGGGGATGCTGGCCGGGCGGCGCACCGCTGCCTACCCGGCGATCGCGCCGGACGTCAGAGCCGCCGGCGGCACGTGGGTGGACGGCGAGGCGGTCGTCGACGGCACCCTGGTCTCCGCCCGCACCTGGGTCGACCACCCGGCCTGGATGCGCGAGTTCGTCCAGGTGCTGCGGGCCAAGGCGCCGGCCTGAGCGGTCGGCACCCGCGGCGGCCGGCCCACGGTGGTCGGCCGCGCGGCGGTCGGCTCCGCGCCGGTCAGCCCATGTGCGGATAGTGGTACGCGGTCGGCGGGTCGAACGTCTCCTTGATCGTGCGGGTGCTGGTCCAGCGCATCAGGTTCTGCATCGCGCCCGCCTTGTCGTTGGTCCCCGACGCCCGCGCGCCGCCGAACGGCTGTTGGCCCACCACCGCGCCGGTGGGCTTGTCGTTGAGGTAGAAGTTGCCCGCCGCGAAGCGCAGGAAGCCCGCGGTCTGCGCCAGCGCCCGCCGATCGCGCGCGATCACCGAACCGGTGAGCGCGTACGGCGCGGCCGACTCCATCTGCCGCAACATCGCGTCCCAGTCGCCGTCCTCGTACACGTGCACGCCCAGCAGCGGCCCGAAGTACTCGGTGGTGAACACCTCGTCCCACGGATCCTCGGCCAGGACCACGGTGGGCCGGACGAACCAGCCGACCGAGTCGTCGTAGGTGCCGCCCGCCAGCACCAGCAGGCCGTCGCCGGCGTGCGCGCGATCGATCGCCGCCTTGAGCTTGGCGAACGCGCGCTCGTCGATCACCGCGCCCATGAAGTGCCGCAGGTCCGTGACGTCGCCCATGGACAGGCCGTCCACCTCGGCCAGGAACGCGTCCCGGAACTCGCTCTCCCAGATCGAGCGCGGGATGTAGGCGCGCGAGGCGGCCGAACACTTCTGCCCCTGGTACTCGAACGCGCCGCGCACCAGCGCCGTGCGCAGCACGTCGTGATCGGCGCTGGGATGCGCGACCACGAAGTCCTTGCCGCCGGTCTCGCCGACGATCCGCGGATAGCCGCGGTAGGTGTCGATGTTCGCGCCGATGGTGCGCCACAGGTGCTTGAACGTCGCGCTCGACCCGGTGAAGTGCAGCCCCGCGAAGTCCGGGTCGGCCAGCGCGACGTCGGAGACCGCGACACCGTCGCCGTGCAGCAGGTTGATCACCCCCGGCGGCAGCCCCGCCGCCTCCAGGAGCCGGATCAGATGGTGCGCGGCCAATGCCTGGGTGGGCGCGGGCTTCCACACCACCACATTGCCCATCAGCGCCGGCGCGGTGGGCAGGTTGCCCGCGATCGCGGTGAAGTTGAACGGCGTGACCGCGTACACGAAGCCCTCCAGCGGCCGGTGGTCCAGCCGGTTCCACACCCCCGGCGAGTCGATCGGCTGCTCGGCCAGGATCCGCCGGGCGAAGTGCACGTTGAACCGCCAGAAGTCGACCAGTTCGCACGGCGCGTCGATCTCCGCCTGCTGCACCGTCTTGCCCTGACCGAGCATGGTCGCGGCGGCGATCGTCTCGCGCCACGGCCCGGCCAGCAGGTCGGCCGCCTTGAGCAGGATCGCCGCGCGGTCGTCGAAGTCCATCGCGCGCCAGTCGGGCGCGGCCTCCTTCGCGGCGATCAGCGCGGCCCGCGCGTCCTCGTGCGTCGCGTTGGCCAGCGTGCCCAACTCGCCCGCCCGCCGGTGCGGCTGCACGATCTGCACACGCTTGCCCGCACCCATCCGGTGCTCGCCACCGATCGCGTGCGGCAGGTCCACCGGCGCGTCGGACAACTCGGCCAGCCGCGCCGTCAGGCGCTCCCGCTCGGGAGAGCCCGGCGCGTAGCCGTGGACGGGTTCATTGCTCGGCCGGGGCACCCGGGTCACAGCATCCATGGATGCGCAGTGCCCGCGAATTCGACAATCGATGCGCCGGGGCACCGACGCGAGGGTCAGCCCGGATACGTACGCGCGAGCGCCACCGCGTCCGCGAGCGAGTCCACCACCGGCACGCCGACCCCCTCCAAACTGGCCCGCGCGTGCGATCCGCCCGTGTACAACACCGCCCGCGCGCCCACGTGCAGCGCCGCCGCCGCGTCGTCGGCGGCGTCGCCGATCAGCACCACCTCATCCGGCTCCCGGCCCAGCGCGGCCAGGTGCCGGACCAGGTGCTCGGCCTTGCCGCCGCCGGGCGGACCCACCCGCCCGTCCACCCGGACGAACCGCTCCTCGATCCCGAACCGGCGCACGAACGGCATCAGCGACTCGTGCTCGGTCAGCGACAACAACGACTGGGTGCCGCCCTCGTGCTGCCACCTGCGCAGCAGTTCGTCCGCGCCGCCGGCAAGCTCGCACAGCGCGCTGTGTGTGGCGTAGACCTGCTGGAAGGCGTCGTCGAGCAACACCCACTCGGCGGCATCGGGAACCCGGCCGGTGACCTTCTCGTAGAACTTCGGCACGGGCACGCAGTAGAGCTCGCGATAACGCTCGAGGGTCATCGGCGGCAGCCCCAGCAGCGCGAACGAGGCGTTGGTGGCCGCGATGATCGCGTCCATGTCGTGGAACAGCGTGCTGTTCCAGTCCCAGACCAGGTGCGGAGGTCGACTCTTCATGGACCTTCATTGTGCCGTGGGCACGCTCACAGCAGATCGGCAAGCTCCTGTGTCGCGAACCACAACAGCTCGTGCTCCTCGGTCGCCTCGATCAGATCGTCGGTGAGCCCGCCGGCCAGCGCCGCGGCGATCGCCTCCTCGGCCTCGGCGGTGTCCATGTGCACCGCCGCGATCCGCTTGCGCGGCACCGTCGCGTCCACCAGCACCGCTCCCGGCCCGTCCTGCGCGCGCACGCTCACCAGGTGGTCCGGTACGTCCGCCGCCAGCACGATCCGACGCGTGCCGCCCGGTTCGCCCGCGAGCAGCCGCAGCGAGGTCTCGGCGGCCCGGGTCAGCGCGCCGTACTCCAACTCCTCCTCGTCCTCGCTCTCGTACCAGGCGCGAAACGCGTCGGTGACCGCGTACGCGGGCAGCGGTGCCGACACGATCGCGCCCTCGGCGTGCACCGAGGCCAGACCTGCGGGCGTGGTGGGGATGAACACACGCATCGGGCGACTCCAATCGAGTGAAATCCCGGCATCCGTTCGAGTTCGCCGAACGCCGGGGCGACGGTCGACCTACCGCCACATTGCGTGAGTCGACGCGCGTCAGCGTAATCCCAGACCGGCCAGACGAATGGTTGACCAGGCGCCGCGAGCCGGCTAGGAAGTGCCTGCACACGTCCCGGTCGGGGGAACGAGCGGAACGGGTGCGCGGCCACACCCGACGCTCGCGTCCTCGCACGCCTTTCGCACGTCTTCGCACAGCTTCACGGGGAGGACCCATGGTCCACACGAACACCGTCCGCACCACGACGCCACCGCACCTGTACGTGGTGCGGGCACCCGCCGGCGAGAGCCCCTTCGATCCGGCCCCGGCCGGGCGAGCCGATCGCGGCATCCTCCCGCTTCGCCCGCCCGCGCACCGGGCCGCGCTCGTGCACGGCTCGCTCGCGCTCGCGCCCGATCCGGCCTTCGACCCGCCACCCGCACCACGCCCGGCACTGCGGCTGATCCGCGCCCTGGACGAGCCCGACCCGGCCGAGGCCAGGCTGCGCGCACGACGGCTGGCACACGCGCTCGCCGAGATCGGCTCCGGCCTGCGCGCGGTCACCCAGTTGCGGCCGTACGCCTCCGCCGCCGTCTACGCCACCACACACCACCTGGTCCGCCGACTCGCCGCCCGCCGGGTCGGCCGGCTGAGCGTGGAATCGTGCGGCGGCCGGGCCCCCGCCGACGGCGTCGCCGAGGGCTACGCCCGGCTGCGCGCGGCCTCCTGGGTCCTGACCCTCGCCTTCCGTCTCGAACGCGACGCCCCCACCCGCCGACCCACCGACACGTGGTTGTGCACCGCGCTGGAACACGACGGCCGCACGTGACGCGGAAGACCCGAGGGTCCGGACCACAGTCGCGGTCCGGACCCTCGGGTCGATCCATCACTTCGGACAAGCCGTCGGCCACCAGGCTGCACGTCGGCCATCCAGCCCGTCCGGCGTTCGAGGACAGGCCGGCCGCAGGCCGGCCGAGTCGAGCCGGGTCTACTTCTTCTTGCGCTTCGCGCGCTGCGCGCGCCTGCGCTCGGCCCGAGTCGCACCCTCGTCGACCTCGACGTCGTCCTCGTCGAAGGTCTCCTCGGAGGTGATCACACCACCCTCGCCGTCGATCGTCGGCGCGCTGTACTGCAGGTGCGCCGGCCGCTGGGGCGCGTCCAGGCCCTTCGCGTGGATCTCCGGCAGCGGCGCGGCCTTGTCGATCGAGATGCTCGGCGCCTCGGGCACCTGCTCGATCTCGACCTCGACGTTGAAGAGGTAGCCGACCGACTCCTCCTTGATGCCCTCCATCATGGCGTTGAACATGTCGAAGCCCTCGCGCTGGTACTCCACCAGCGGGTCGCGCTGCGCCATCGCCCGCAGGCCGATGCCCTCCTGCAGGTAGTCCATCTCGTAGAGGTGCTCACGCCAGCGGCGGTCCAGCACCGACAGGATCACCCGGCGCTCCAGCTCGCGCATGACCTCTTCGCCGAGCTTCTCCTCGCGCAGCGCGTACGCGGCCTGGGCGTCCGCCCGCAGCAGTTCCACGAGCTGCTCGGTGTCCAGGTCGGAGCGGTCGCCGAACTCCTCCTCGACCTCCTCGATCGTGACGCTGACCGGGTACAGCCGCTTGAGGTTGGCCCACAACTTCTCGAGGTCCCACTCCTCCGCGAAGCCCTCGGTGGCCCCGTGCACGTACGCCTCGACGGTGTCGTCGATGAAGTGGCCGATCTGCTCCTGCAGGTTCTCGCCCGCGAGCACCCGACGGCGCTCGCCGTAGATCACCTCGCGCTGGCGGTTCAGCACCTCGTCGTACTTGAGGACGTTCTTGCGGATCTCGAAGTTCTGCTGCTCGACCTGGGTCTGCGCGGACTTGATCGCGTTGGAGACCATCTTCGACTCGATCGGCTGGTCCTCGGGCACGTTGGCCAGGGTCAGCACGCGCTCGACGATGTTGGCCTTGAACAGGCGCATCAGGTCGTCACCGAGCGAGAGGTAGAAGCGCGACTCGCCGGGGTCGCCCTGGCGGCCGGAGCGGCCGCGAAGCTGGTTGTCGATCCGGCGGGACTCGTGCCGCTCGGTGCCCAGCACGTACAGGCCGCCGAGGTCGGAGACCTCCTCGTGCTCGGCCTTGACCGCCTTCTTGGCCTTCTCCAGCGCGTCCGGCCAGGCGCTCTCGTACTCCTCCGGCGTCTCGGTCGGGGTGAGCCCGCGCTGGGCGAGCTCGGCCGCGGCGAGGTGGTCCGGGTTGCCGCCGAGCATGATGTCGGTGCCTCGGCCGGCCATGTTGGTGGCCACCGTGACCGCGCCCTTGCGGCCGGCCTGCGCGACGATCTGCGCCTCGCGCTCGTGGTGCTTGGCGTTGAGCACCTCGTGCGGCACGCCGCGCTTGCGGAGTTGCGCGGAGAGGTACTCGGACTTCTCCACGCTCGTGGTGCCGACCAGAACCGGCTGACCCTTCTCGTGCTTCTTGGTGATGTCCTCGACCACCGCGTCGAACTTGGCCTCCTCGGTCTTGTACACGAGGTCGGACTGGTCCACGCGCTGCACCGAACGGTGGGTGGGGATGGGCACCACGCCGAGCTTGTAGATCTGGTGGAACTCGGCGGCCTCGGTCATCGCGGTACCGGTCATGCCGCCGAGCTTCTTGTACAGGCGGAAGAAGTTCTGGAGGGTGACGGTGGCCAGGGTCTGGTTCTCGTCCTTGATGTCCACCCCCTCCTTGGCCTCGATCGCCTGGTGCATGCCCTCGTTGTAGCGGCGCCCGGCGAGGATGCGGCCGGTGTGCTCGTCGACGATGAGCACCTCGCCGTCCACGACCACGTACTCCTTGTCCCGCTTGTACAGCTCCTTGGCCTTGATGGCGTTGTTCAGGTAGCCGACCAGCGGGGTGTTGACCGCCTCGTAGAGGTTGTCGATGCCGAGGTAGTCCTCGACCCGGGCGACGCCGGACTCGTGGATCGCGACGGTGCGCTTCTTCTCGTCGACGTCGTAGTCGCCGGTCTCCTCGATGCCCTTGAGCGGGTTGGCCGCCTCGCCGCGCCTGAGCCGCTTGACCATCTTGGCGAAGTCGGCGTACCACTTCGTGGCCTGGTCGGCCGGGCCGGAGATGATCAGCGGCGTGCGGGCCTCGTCGACCAGGATCGAGTCGACCTCGTCGACCACGGCGAAGAAGTGGCCGCGCTGCACCAGTTCGTCGGCCGACCACGCCATGTTGTCGCGCAGGTAGTCGAAGCCGAACTCGTTGTTGGTGCCGTAGGTGATGTCGTACCCGTACGCCTTGCGACGCTCGTGCGGCGGCATATTGGCCAGGATGCAGCCGACGCTCAGGCCCAGGAAGCGGTGGACGCGTCCCATCCACTCCGAGTCGCGCTCGGCGAGGTAGTCGTTGACCGTGACCACGTGCACGCCCTCGCCGGCGATCGCGTTCAGATAGGCGGGCAGCGTGGAGACGAGGGTCTTGCCCTCACCGGTGCGCATCTCGGCGATGTTGCCCAGGTGCAGCGCGGCACCGCCCATGAGCTGCACCTTGTAGTGCCGCTGGCCCAGCGTGCGGCGCGCGGCCTCGCGAACGGTGGCGAAGGCTTCCGGAAGCAGGTCGTCGAGGGTCTCCCCGTCGGCGTAGCGCTGCTTGTACTCGTCCGTCAGTGCCCGAAGCTCGGCATCGGAGAGGTCCTTGAAGTCATCTTCGATCGACTCGATCTGATCTGCGATGCGGTTGAGCTTGCGCAGGATTTTGCCCTCGCCGGCGCGCAGGACCTTGTCGAAGATAGACACGCTGGATGAGCTCCTTGCCCGACGGCGCCCGCCCGCCTTTCGGACGTGACGGCACGGCGGGGCCCGTCCCGCCGATACGGCCATCGTATGCGAGGAGGCAAGCCGGGATCGAGCCTCGCGGGCCGGCACAGTGACCGGCATGGAACCTGTGGAGATCGCGGCGGGGCGCTTTCAGCTCCGGCCCTGGAACGAACACGACGTCGAGGTGGTCCGCGAGGCGCTGGCCGATCCCGAGATCACCCGCTGGATGTCGGTGCCGACGGACGGTGACCCGCGCGCGTGGCTGGCCGCCCGCCGGGAGCGCTGGGACGAGGGCGACAGCCCCTCGTTCGCGGTGATGGACGCGGTGACCGGCGAGGTCCACGGCCACGTGGCGCTCAAGAACCTCGTCCCGCGGTGGCGCACGGGCGAGATCGGCTACTGGACGCTGAAGGGCGCGCGGGGCCTGGGCGTGGCCCGGCACGGGGTGGGCGCGGTGACCCGGTGGGCGTTCGGCGCGCTGGACGTGCACCGGGTGGAACTGCGGCACGCGGTCACCAACACCGCCTCGTGCGCGGTCGCGAGCGCGGCCGGATATGCACTCGAAGGAGTTCTCCGGGACTGCGTCATCGGCGCCGCCGAGCCCTTCACCGACGTACATCTGCACGCCCGGCTCGCCACGGACACCTGATGCGAACACACGTTCTAAGGTGGCGGTCATGACCACACAGCCGACCTTCTTGCCGGGCACCGAGCTGACCGCCGACGAGGCCCGCCGAATCGTGCTGGCCGCGCAGGGCCTCCTGGGCGCCCCCGACCGCCGCGCGGGCGTACCCGGCGTGCTGCGCTCGCTCGGCGCGGTCCAACTCGACACCATCTCCACGCTGGCCCGCTCGCACGAACTGGTGCCGTACGCCCGCCTGGGCCCGGTCGGCCGCCCGGCCGTCGAGGCCGCCTACTGGCGCGGCGACACCGCGTTCGAGTACTGGTCGCACGCGGCCTGCGTGCTGCCGATGTCCACCTGGCCGGACTTCGCCTTCCGCCGCCGGCACCACCGCGAACGCGGTCACCTGTGGGGCCACCAGGTCACCCCGGAGGCGTACGCGAACGTGCTGAACCGACTGCGCGCCGAGGGTCCGCTCACCGCGACCGGCCTGGGCGGCGCCAAGAACCGGGGCGAGTGGTGGGACTGGAGCGAGACGAAGGTCGCCGCCGAGCGCGCGCTCGCCTTCGGCGACGTGGTCTGCGTGCGCCGCGAGGGCTGGAAGCGGGTGTACGACCTCCCGGAGCGGGTGATCCCTGCGGCCCTGCTCGCCGAGGAGCCCGACGACGCCGAATGCGTCCGCCGCCTGGTCGCCCTGGCCGGCCGCCAACTGGGCGTGGCCACCCGGGCCGACCTGATGGACCAGTACCGGTTGACCCGGGCCCAGGTCGACGCCGCGCTGCCGGACAGCGGCCTGGTCCCGGTCACCGTCGCGGGCTGGGGCGAGCGGGCTGCCAAGGAGGGCACCTGGGCCGACCCGGCCGCGCTCGCCGCCGCACCGCGCGGCCGCCATCGCACCACGCTGCTGTCCCCGTTCGACGCGCTGGTGTGGGACCGGCCGCGCACGGCCCGGGTGTTCGGCGGCTTCGAGCACCGCCTGGAGGCGTACGTGCCGGCCGCCAAGCGCGTCCACGGCTACTTCGTGATGCCGCTGCTCGCCGGCGGGCGGTTGATCGGCCGGGTGGACCCGGCCCGCGAGGGCCGCACCCTGGTGGCCCGACGCCTGTCCTTCGAAGCCGGCCCCAAAGTCACCGAGCGCGCCCTGACGGCCATGGCCGACGCCCTACGCGAGGCCGCAACCTGGGTGGGCTGCGAAAACATACGCATCGAACACCTCACCCACGAAACCACCCGCGCCCCCCTGAACGCCCTACTCACAACCTGACCCGAAGACCACGCCGATCCCATCCGCCGGCCGAGCCACCCACAGCCCGGCCGGCGTTTGAGGCCAACACGGAAGCCGCATGGCCCGAGTGCGCCCGAGCCTCAGTCGCCGATCTCCAGAATCTTCTCCCGCATCGCGTAGACCACGGCCTCCATCCGCGAGTGCAACTGGAGCTTCTCCAGGATGTTGCGCACGTGGTTCTTGACCGTGTTCTCACTGATGAACAACTGCTTGGCGATATCGCGGTTGTTGCGGCCGGTGGCCACCAGCCGCAGCACCTCGATCTCACGATCGGTCAGCCGCGGCGCGGGCACCAGGCGTCGTTCGTCGTCGCGCCTGCTCATCGACTTGAACTCGGTCAGCAGCTTGACCGCCATCGACGGGCTGATCTGCGACTGCCCGTCGGCCACCGCGCGGATCGCCGAGGCCACCTCGCCGTGCGAGATCTCCTTCAGCAGGTAGCCGGTCGCGCCGGCCTTGATCGCGTCGTAGAGGTCGGCCTCTTCCTCGCTCATCGTCAGCATGATGATCTGCGTGCTGGGCGCGACTTCCTTGATCGCCGTGCACGCCTCGATACCGCCGCGTCTGGGCATCCGGACGTCCATCAGGATGATGTCGGGCAGCAGATCCTGCGCGGCCTCCAGCGCCTCGGCGCCGTCCCCGGCCTCGCCCACCACCGTGATGTCCGGTTCGGGCGCGAGCACGATGTCCAGACCCCGGCGAAACAGATCGTGGTCGTCGACCACCAGCACGCGAATCGGTTCGCCCGCTGAGCCGTGGTCCACGCGGGTCGGAACAGACTGTTCACCCACCGTGTTTCCCCCCTGGGTCGGCACGATCCGTGTCCAGGACATGATCCCACGTGATCGCCACGACGCCAGGCCCTGATGGGTGTTATGTGCGGAACGTACTTGCGAAGCGGAACTTTCGCCAGGGAACGCCAGGGTCGAGGACGCAACCGACGCCGAAACCCCTAAGGGTTTCGGCGCCGGATCACCGACCGAGGGCGCGCCCGAACGGCCCGACCGCTGCTACTGCGGTCCGCCGTCCTCGCGGTCCTCGGGCTTGAGGTGGATCACACCGTAGTCGTAGCCGTGCCGGCGGTACACCACGCTCGGCCACCTGGTGCTCGAATCGATGAACAGATAGAAGTCGTGGCCTACCAACTCCATCTCGTACAGCGCCTGGTCGAGCGCCATCGGGCGCCCGGCGTGTACCTTCTCGCGAACCACGAGGGGGCCTTCGCCGTCTACCTCGATCGGGCCCGCCATGTGCGGCTGGGGCCTCAATTCGCCGTTCTTCACAGCCTCGATGTCTTCCGCGGACGCCACCACGGCCCCGTTGAGCCGATCGGCGTGATTGATCTCCGCAGTGGCCGCGCCCACCGATACGGGGGAGCGGTGACCATGGTGCACGCGCCGCCGGTCGGCGGCCTTGCGCAACTGCGCTTCAAGCCTCGCGCACGCCATGTCGAGTGCGGCGTATGGGTCGGACGCGGCGGCTTCGCCCCGGATGACGGGACCACGCGTATTCAGCGTGATCTCCACCCGGTCCGAACGCTCCGCCAGCCGCGGGTTCCGCTCCTTGGATACCTCGACGTCAACGCTGATCACCTTGTCGTCGAGCTTCCGGATCTTCTCCAGCTTCTCGACGCAGTGCTTGCGAAAACGCTCGGGTACCTCGGTCTTGCGGCCCTTGACGACAATGTCCACGCAGAACTCCATCCATTGCGCCATGCCGGAGGGGTGGGCACCCAACCGACCGACCAGGTCGCCGATGGCCCTGCTCCGGCCGGCGCCGCCGGGCGGTCGCGGCCAGCACGGCCGCCGCCTCGACTCGCCCTCCCACGGCTCGGACCGCACGGGTCGCCTCCGCGAGAGTTGCGCCGGTGGTGCAAACATCATCGACGACGATCACCACACTAATGCCCGTAAACAAGGGCGCCAACCTGTCCGAAACGATCATTGATCGGTGGACGTTCATCCCCCGTTCACGTGCGGAAAGACCGGCTTGGTCCCGTACTCGACGGGTATGTCGCAGTGCCGGCAGCACACGTGTGCGGGTCCCGCCCGCGCGCAGCCGGCCGGCCGCGCGCAGGGCCAGCTCGCCGATGGCGTCCCGACCCCGGCGGCGCACCGCAGCCCGGGTCGAGGGCACCGGGACCAGCAGACAGGGCCCCACCGGGTCGCTCAGCCCGGCCGCCGCGGCCCGGGCGAGCGCGTCGCCGAGCGGACGGGCCAGGCTGTGCGCGCCGTGTTCCTTGTACGCGGCGAGCACCGAGCGCACCGGTCCCTCGTACCCGGTGATCGCGTGCACCGGCGGCAGGCCCTCGGGTGCGGGGGTCGGCCGCGCGGGCGCGGGCTCCGGGGCGAAGACCCCGTGGCACTCGGCGCACAGCAGCGCACCCGGCTCGGCGCAGCCCGCGCAGCGCACGGGCAGCACCAGGTCGGCCCATGTCGCGAACACCCGACGCCGTTCCATGTCCCCAAGCTCGCACGTCCGGCCCGGAAACGGACCCGTCGCGGGCGCGACCACCCGATCCGGTCATGGCGCGCCGTGGCGAACGATCGAACCCGCCCGGGCCCGACCGGACCCGCCCACAGCCGACCGGTACGCCACGCGGCCCGCCGGGACGGCGGGCACGCCCTAGCCGGGATAGACCGGGTACAGCCCGCTGTGCACCTTGGTCCAGTTGTTGCCCTGGGACAACTGGTAGATGTTCTCCTCGCCGGAGTCCGCCAGCAGGGGTTGGTCCGCACCGTCCGGAGCCGCGATGCGCAGCATGCCGTTGACCGAGGCGACCGAGACCGAGATGCCGCCGTCGATGTCCACGATCTGCGGCTGGAGCGCGCCCTGGCCCTCCTTGCCCAGCACCACGAGCCGGTCGGCGCCGTTCCAGGAGATCGCCTTGACCTCGACCAGCGAGGGGATCACCGAGCGCGGCGCGGCGATGGTCATGGCCACCGTGCCGTTGCTCACCCGCCGCTCGACCCGGCCGATCAGGACCTTGCCGTTGTCCACGATCAGCGCGGCGCGCGTGCCGTCCGGGGAAAGCCGCAGGCCGGTGATCCGGGACGCGGCGATGCCCTGCACGTCGACCTCGACCCGGGTGATCTGCTTGCGTTCGTCCTCGTACAGCGCGAGCACCCGCTCGGCGTTCCTGGTCCGGTCCAGCACCCACAGCACACCCCGGCCGTCCCAGGTCGGGCTGAGCAGCGACGCCGGACCCGTGCTCAGCCACTCCTGGACCTCGCCGTGGCCGTCCACGTCACCGACCCACAACTTGCGGCCGTTGGTGTCGATGCCCGCGATCCGGCGGCGGAAGGGGTCGCGCGAGACGGCGATCTGGTCGACCTTGTAGGTGCCGTCGCCGAAGGGTCCCGGCAACACCGGCGGATTGCCGTTCGGGCCGGGCACCACGTTGACCACGTTGCCCTTGGCGATGAAGTAGCCGGTGGGCGAGGACGTCTTGGCGGCCCGGCCGGGGTCGTACTGCGCCGCGTCGTCGTCGGAGAGCGAGCACATCGGGGCGCCGCCGCCGGTGATCGAGACGGAGTCCACCCCGGAGACCTGGCGCAGCGTGTACAGCAGTTGCGCGGCCATCCGCTCGCAGCCCTTGGTCTGGGCGAGTCTGGCCTCGCGGTTGAGCTGGACCCGGGCGATCCGGTTGTCCTCGATCGAGACCACCCGGTCGGCCGGCGCGGTGCCCGGCGGGAACGCGGTGTCCACGACCGGCCGCAGCCAGTCGGTGGGGCCTTCCACGAGTTGGCGCACCAGCGCGGAGGTCAGGCCGACCCGGCTGCGCAGGTAGACGGGGTCGGGCACCAGCATGTCCTTGCCCATCGGCATCGCGGTGGCGAACCAGTAGGTGTTCACCGACCGGTAGATCCGGTGGAACTCGGCCCGGGACAGGATCAACCCGTCCGGCAGGTCGGCGATCCGCCACTGGTTGTCGGTGCCCAGGCGCAGTTGCAGGGTGGCCCGGTACTGCGCGTTCGGCTGCTGCTCGGGTTGGTAGGCGTTGCGGCTGTCGACCGTGCCCACCCGGGTGCCGGACACCTCGGCCTGGTAGGTCCGCTCGTCGGCGCCGGGCACGAGTTCGATCCGGGCGATCGACTCGAGCACCACGATCTCGCGCGCGGGCACCCACTTGGCCCGCGCCTCCGGGGTCAGATAGGTCCGCGCCGTCGTGTAGTCCGGCTCGTCGCTGGTGACCGCCTCCAGGAAGCCGGCGACCATGCCGTGCGGCTGCTCGCCGGGCTTGGGCGGCACGGCGAACACCCGCACCTGCTGCTCGGGGCCCTGGTCCTTGGTGCCGCCCTTGCCGGCCTCGCGCACGCTGCCGCTGTGCGGCATCGACGCGCACGCGCTGAGCGTGCACAGCACACACAGCAGGGCCAGGAACGGGGTGATCCGCCTCATCGACTGCCTCCCGGGGAGCCGGCCGCGCGCACGGTGCGCCGATACGGCGAGCCGGCCGGGCCCAGGCCCCGATTGGCCCGCGAGTCCTCGGGCTCCAGCGGCAGCGGCGAACGCACCAGTTCGCCGCCCGCGGTCTTGGGCAGGCTCAGCCGGAACTGCGAGCCGCCGCCGGGCTCGCCCCACGCCTGGAGCCAGCCGCCGTGCAGGTTCGCGTCCTCCAACGCGATCGACAGGCCCAGGCCGGTACCACCGGTGGTCCGCGCCCGGGCCGGGTCCGCCCGCCAGAACCGCGCGAACACCAGTGAGGACTCGCCGGGCTTGAGGCCCACGCCGTAGTCGCGCACGGCCACCGCGACCGAGTCCTCGCCGCCGGCGACGCTGACCACCACGTCGTGGCCCTCGCCGTGCTCGACCGCGTTGACCACCAGGTTGCGCAGCACCCGGTCGATCCGACGCGGGTCCACCTCGGCCACACACGGCTTGTCCGGCACGCGCACCACCAGGCGGCTGCCGCGGCGCTCGGCCAACGGTTCGGCGCCCTCGACCACCCGGCGCACCAAATCGCGCAGGTCCACCGGCTCGGCGTCGAGCACGGCCGCGCCCGCGTCGAACCGGCTGATCTCCAGCAGGTCCGACAGCAGCGCCTCGAACCGGTCCAACTGGTTCTGCAACAGCTCGGCCGATCGCCGGGTGGCCGGGTCGAAGTCCTCGCGCGCCTCGTGCAGCACGTCGGCGGCCATCCGCACGGTGGTCAGCGGCGTACGCAATTCGTGTGAGACGTCCGAGACGAACCGGCGCTGGACCCGGGAGAGCTCCTCCAACTGTCTGATCTGGTTCTGCAGGTTGGAGGCCATCTTGTTGAAGGAGGACCCCAGCCGGGCCAGGTCGTCCGCGCCGACCACGCGCATGCGCTCCTCCAGGCGCCCGGCGGCCAGCCGCTCGGCGATCCGCGCCGCCATCCGCACCGGCGTCACCACCTGCCGGGTCACCAGCGCGGCGATCGCCACCAGGAGCAGCACCAGGAACACCCCGGCGGTGGCCAGCGTGCTGCGCACCAGCCCCAGGGTCTTCTCCTCCGGTCCGAACGAGAAGAAGTAGTAGAGCTGATAGGACCCCCCGTCCGGGTCCTCCAACTGGGCTCCGACCACCAGACCGGCCTCGCGGGTTCTCTTCGCCGGACCGTCGCCGCGCTGCCCCTCGCGGACGATCTGGGTGTACTGCAACAGCGCCACCCCGCGCTTGAGGCCGACCTCGCGGCGCAACTCGGCGGGCACGCTCGCGTCCGGGACCACGTCGCCGGACGCGCGCGGGCTGCGGCCGGACCCGGGGGAATCGTCCGCGGTGTCCTGGCTGGTGGCGGCCACGTCGTAGACCCCCTGACCGCCGCTGGAGAGCTGCTTGACCAGCGCGTTGAGCCAGTCGCCGGTGTTCACCCGGTTGCCGGATGCCGGGGTGCCGGTGGGCACCTGGACATGCCGGCCCGGACTGGTGGCGATCTCGTCGGCCTGGGCGCGGGCATCCTCGAACCCGCCCTGGGCCTGGGACCGGGCGGAGGCCACCTTCGCGTCGAGCAGGCCGTTGCGGACCTGGCCGACCACCACCACCCCGAGCAGCACCATCACGGCTACGGACAGGACCAGCGTGGTGGCCACCACGCGAAACTGGATCGATCTGTTCCACAGCGCGATGACCCGGCCCACGCCACCGCGCACACGACGCAGGGCGAGGGACCAGGCCGACGGGGAGGGCGGCCGCTGTGCGGTGCTCACCGGTACGAACTCAAGGTCAGGCCGGTCCCGCCTTGTAGCCGACCCCGCGCACGGTGACCACCGTCTCCGGGCGCTCGGGATCGCGCTCGATCTTCGAGCGCAGCCGCTGGACGTGCACGTTCACCAAGCGGGTGTCGGCCGCGTGTCGGTAACCCCAGACCTGTTCGAGAAGCACCTCGCGGGTGAACACCTGCCAGGGCTTGCGGGCGAGTGCGACAAGGAGGTCGAACTCCAGCGGGGTGAGCGCGATGTTCTGCCCGTCCCGCTTCACGGCGTGGCCGGCCACGTCGATCACCAGATCGCCGATCACCAACTGTTCCGGTGTGGGTTCTTCGGCTCTGCGCAGGCGGGCCCGCACACGAGCGACAAGCTCCTTGGGCTTGAACGGTTTGATCACATAGTCGTCGGCTCCGGATTCCAGCCCGACCACGACGTCGACCGTGTCGCTCTTGGCGGTGAGCATCACGATCGGCACGCCGGACTCGGCACGGATCTGGCGGCAGACGTCGATGCCGTCGCGGCCGGGCAGCATCAGGTCCAGCAGCACCAGGTCCGGTTTGACGTCCCGGAAAGCCTGGAGTGCCTTGTCGCCGTCCGCCACGAACGACGGCTCGAACCCTTCGCCACGCAGCACGATGCCGAGCATCTCGGACAGTGCGGTGTCGTCGTCAACGATGAGGACGCGTCCCTTCATGTGCATCATCGTCGCATTACCGGATTGTGACCTGCACTCATCCGACCGATTCCGGCCGCGTCCACGCACGGCAAATCCCCCTTTTTCGGGGCAATCGACATGATCGAGAAGGTGGAATCACCGCGAATACCGGTCGAGTACCGAGACGTACGCCGGCCCGCCGACTCACGCAACGGACATTTCAGCCACGAGTACGACCGCCGCGACCACCCGCCGACGTCGCGCCGGCCGGCCCCGGAACGCGTGCGGAGCCCTCCACGTTGTCCACGCGATCGGTGCGCCCGTACGGGGAACCGCATCCCGTGACCGCCCGTTCATCCGAGCCCCGCGCCGGCATGCCACGATGAGTCACCACCCGATCAGGACGAGGAGCGCAAACGCATGACGGACTCGCCCGGCCCGCCCACCCCGGACGCCCCGGGGCCGGACGGAGAACGCCCGTCGGACGACGCCACGTCACCCGACCAGACCGCACCCGCGCCTGCCTCGCAAACCCCGGCCACACCCCCGGTCACGCCTCCCGCCACGCCCCCGGCCGCAGGCTCGTCCCCGGACGAGACCGCCGAGGAGGCCGCCGAGGAAACCACCGGCGAGCCCGTGCCCGCGGACCGACCCACGTCCCTGGACAAACCCGCGTCCTCGGACACGCCCGCCGCCGCGAACGCGCCGACATCCTTGGACAAGCCGCCCGCCGAGGACCGGCCCCCGCAGCCCGGCCCGCAGGCCCCGGCACCCGGCTGGGCACCCGTCCAGCCCCCCGCCGCCGGCTGGGGCCCGCCCCAACAGGGCCCGGGCAACGGCTGGGGACCCCCGCAGCAGGGCCCCGGCCCGCAGGGACCCGGCCCGGACCCGCGCTGGGGCGGCAACCAGCAGCCCCTGTGGGGCGCGCCTCCCGGCTGGAACGGCCCCTACGTCCAGGCCGCCAAGCCCGGCGTGATCCCGCTGCGCCCGCTGAGCGTCGGCGAGATCCTCGACGGCGCCTTCGCCGCCATGCGCTCGCACTGGAAGGTCATGATCGGCATCGCCGTCGTGGTCGCCCTGCTCACCCAGTGCCTCGAAGTCCCCATCACGTGGCTGCTCAACCGCGAGTTCTCGCCCAGCGACCTCGGCGACGACCCCACCGGCGAGGAGATCCGGCACTACCTGCGCGACACCGCCGCACTGGTGCTCGTGCCGATCGTGGTCTCCACCCTCGGCCAGATCGCCGCCACCGCCATGCTCACCGTCGTGGTCAGCCGCGCCGTGATCGCCAAGACCATGTCCGCCGGCCAGGCCTGGGCGGCGGTCCGCCCGCTGTTCCCGCGGCTGCTCGGGGTCACCTTCGCCAGTTGGCTCATCCCGGTCGGCGCCCTGCTGGTGGCCCTGCTGCCCGGCCTGGTCCTGCTGGCCGTCGGCGCCGACGGCCTCGGCGCCCTGCTGCTGCTCCCCGGCATGATCGGCGGCATCGTCGCGGCGATCTACCTCTACGTCTGCCTCGCCCTGGCCGGCCCCACGCTGATGCTGGAGAAGCAGTCGGTCCGCAAGTCCCTGGAACGCTCACGCAAGCTGGTCACCGGCTCGTGGTGGCGCGTGTGCGGGATCATGCTGCTGATCGCGCTGATCATGGCGATCGTCGGCGGCATCATCCAGACACCGTTCCTGCTCGCCTCCGACGGCTTCTCGGCGATCACCGCCTCGGACGCCTCCGACATCCCCGAACCCTCCTTCCTCGACCTGCTGATCACCGGCGTCGGCGCGGTGATCTCCTCCGCACTGCTGTTCCCCTTCGCCGCCGGCGCCACCGCGCTGCTCTACATCGACCAGCGCATCCGCCGCGAGGCACTGGACCTCGACCTCGCCCGCGCGGCCGGCGTCCTCGACGAGCCCGGCAGCGACACGACCTCGGGACCCACGCCGGCGTGACCCGCCACATGCCGATCCCGGCCCGGGACTGGGAACCGGTGGACATCCCGCGCGACGACGCGCGGGATGCCGCCCGGGACGAACTCTCCCGCAGCGAATACCACCGCGACGACCCCAGCCTGCTCAGCCGCGCCCTGGACTGGTTCTTCGACCACCTGGGCGACCTGCTCTCCCGGGCCGGCGCCAACAGCCCCGGCGGCGGCATCGGCCTGGTGGTGATCCTGCTCGTGCTGATCGCCGCGATCGTGCTGCTGCGGATCCGCCTGGGCCCGCTGCGCGCGGCTCGCCGCCGCGCGGGCCTGCCGCTCTACGGCGACCAGGGGCCGATGTCGGCCGCCCGACACCGCGCCGCCGCCGACGGGCACGCCGCCGAGGGCCGCTGGGACGAGGCGGTCCGCGAACGCTTCCGCGCCATCGTGCGCGCCCTGGAGGAACGCGCCGTGCTCGACGTACGCGCCGGCCGCACCGCCGACGAGGCGGCCGCCGAGGCGGGCCGAGCGCTGCCCGACGCCGCGGCGGACCTGCGCACCGCCGCGGCGACCTTCGACGACGTGCACTACGGCGGCCGTACCGCCGACCGGGAGCTGGACCGCACCCTGCGCGAACTCGACGCCCGCTGCGCCGCCGCCCGCCCGCACACCGACGAGCGGGTGCCCCGATGAGCGACACCGCGCTCAGCCCCACCACCGAACAGCTGTGGCGGCGCATGCGCCTCCCCCTGACCCTGGTCGCCCTGGTCCTGATCGTGGTCTCCGCGCTCGTACTGCTCCAGGGCGACCGACACGAGGGCCGCCTGGACCCCCGCTCCACCGGCGGCCAGGGCAGCAAGGCCCTGGCCCGGCTGCTCGGGGCCGAAGGCGTCCAGGTGAGCACGGTCCGCTCCGCCGACGAGGCGGCCCGCTCGGTCGGCCCGGACACCACCCTCCTGCTGCCCTTCCCCAACCTGCTCACCGAAGAGAGCCTGCGCACCCTCGCCGCCGCCGCGCCGGCCCGCACCGTCCTGGTCCGCCCCGGCGAGGACGCGCTCGCGATCCTGGCGCCCGGCGTGCACACCGCCCGCGACGCCGGCCGCCACACCCTGCAACCGGGCTGCGCACTGCCCGCCGCCGAGCGCGCGGGCGACGCGGACATCGGCGGCGGCCGCTACGACACCTCGCTGCTCCCCGGCGCCACCGGCTGCTACCCGGACGCGGGCCGACCGACGCTCGTGCTCGCCCCGATCGGCACCGGCCACGACACGGTCGTGCTCGGCTCCGGCAGCCCGCTGGTCAACGACCGGCTCGACGACCGCGGCAACGCCGCCCTCGCGCTCAACCTGCTCGGCGCCCACCCGCGCCTGGTCTGGTACCTGCCCGGCTCCGGCGAACTCCCGCCCGCCGAAGACTCGCTGTGGGACCTGCTCCCCTCCGGCTGGCGCTGGGGCGCCGCCCAACTGGCCGTCGCCGCCGTCCTGCTGGCCCTGTGGCGGGCCCGCCGACTCGGCCCCGTGGTGGCCGAACCACTCCCGGTCGTGGTGCGCGCCGCCGAGACCGTGGAGGGCCGCGCCCGGCTGTACCAGCGCGGCCGAGCCCGCGACACCGCCGCCGAACTGCTGCGCGCCGCCGCCCGCGAACAGCTCGCGCGCGCCCTGGGCGGCAACGCCGGCGAAGCCGCCCTGATCGCCTCGATCACCGCCCGCACCGACCACACGTCCGCGCACCTGCACGCCCTGTTGTACGGTGCGAACCCGGAGAGCGACGAGGCCCTCGTCACCCTGTCCGACGAACTCGACGCGCTGATAAGGCAGGTACGCACGACGTGAGCGCACCCGAGCAGACCCGCGAGGCGCGCGACGCCCTCGAAGCCCTGCGCGGCGAGATCGGCAAGGCCGTGGTCGGCCAGGACGCCGCCGTCACCGGACTGGTGATCGCCCTCCTGTGCCGTGGCCACGTGCTCCTGGAAGGCGTCCCCGGCGTCGCCAAGACCCTGATGGTGCGCGCCCTCGCCCGCAGCCTGGAGCTGACCACCACCCGCGTGCAGTTCACCCCGGACCTGATGCCGGGCGACGTCACCGGATCGATGGTCTACGACGCGCGCACCGGCGCGTTCTCCTTCCGCGAGGGCCCGGTGTTCACCAACCTGCTGCTCGCCGACGAGATCAACCGCACGCCGCCCAAGACCCAGGCCGCGCTGCTGGAAGCCATGGAGGAGCGCCAGGTCTCGGTCGACGGCACCACCCGACCGCTGCCCGACCCGTTCATGGTCGCGGCAACGCAGAACCCGATCGAGTACGAGGGCACCTACCCGCTGCCCGAAGCCCAGTTGGACCGCTTCCTGCTCAAGCTCACGCTGCCGCTGCCCGAACGCGACGACGAGATCGTGGTGCTGCGCCGGCACGCCGAGGGCTTCGACCCACGCGACCTGGAAGCGGCCGGCGTACGCCCGGTCGCGGGCGCCGCGGACCTGGCCGCCGGTCGCCGGGCGGTGAGCGCGCTGCGCGTCGACCCGAACATCCTGGCCTACGTCGTGGACCTGTGCCGGGCCACCCGGACCTCCCCGTCCCTGGCCATGGGCGTCTCCCCACGCGGCGCCACCGCGCTGCTCGCCGCGGCCCGCGCGTGGGCCTGGCTGGCCGGCCGCGACTACGTCACCCCCGACGACGTCAAGGCACTGGCCCGCCCGGCCCTGCGACACCGCGTCCGACTGCGTTCCGAGGCCGAGATGGAAGGCGTCACGCCCGACGTGGCGATCGACGCCGTCCTGGCCCACACGCCGGTCCCGCGTTAACCGCCGATGGCCCTGACCGGTCGTGCCGTCCTGGCCGCAACACTGGGCATCCTGGTGGTCGGCCTGCTCCTGCCGTCCCTGGTCGGTCTGGCGGTGGTCGAGGGCGCGCTGCTGCTCGGCATCCTCACCGACCTGCTGCTCGCCGCCGGCGTCCGCGGCCTGGCCTTCGAACGAGGCGGCGACACCGCGGTCCGCCTCGGCGAACGCGCCGAGGTCACGCTGACCGTCACCAACCCCGGCACCCGCCCCCTGCGCGGCCGACTGCGCGACGCGTGGCCGCCGAGCACCGGCACCGCCACACAGCGGCACGACCTGGACATCCCCGCCGGCGAACGCCGCCGGCTCACCACCACGATGACCCCCACCCGCCGCGGCGACCGCAACGCCTACCGGGTCACCGTCCGCTCGATCGGCCCGCTGGGCCTGGCCGCCCGCCAGGGCTCACACCAGGTGCCGTGGCGACTGCGCGTGTTGCCCGGCTTCCCCAGCCGCCGGCTGCTGCCCTCCAAGCTGGAACGCCTGCGCGAACTCGACGGTCGCTCGGCCCTGCTCACCCGCGGCGCGGGCACCGAGTTCGACACACTGCGCGAGTACGTCCCCGGCGACGACGCCAAGTCGATCGACTGGCGCGCCTCCGCCCGCAACCAGGGCGTCGTGGTACGCACCTGGCGCCCCGAACGCGACCGGCACATCCTGATCGTGCTGGACACCGGCCGCAGTTCGGCCGGCCGGATCGGCGACATCCCGCGCCTGGACGCCGCGATGGACGCGAGCCTGCTGCTGACGGCGGTCGCCAATCACGCGGGCGACCGGGTCGACCTGCTCGCCTACGACCGCCGCGTTCGCGCCGAGGTCCGCCGGGCACCCCGGAACGGGATACTCCCCGCCTTCGTCCAGGCAATGGCCACCCTGGAACCGGAGTTGATCGAACCGGACGCCCGAGGTCTGGTCGCCGAGGTCCTCCGCCGCTCCCCGCGCCGCTCACTGATCGTGCTGCTCACCGGCCTGGAACGAGAGGCGGTCCAGGAGGGAATCCTTCCGGTGCTGCCCGGCCTGGCCGCGCGTCACGAGGTGATCGTGGCGGCGGTCGCCGACCCGGCGATCACCGCCATGGCCGGCCGGCGAGGCGACGCCACGGCGGTCTACGAAGCGGCCGCCGCCGAGCGCGAACTGGCCGAACGCCGCTCCACCGCAGCCGAGTTGCGCCGCAAACGGATCACCGTCGTGGACGCTCCACCCGGTGAACTGGCCTCGGCGCTCACGGACATGTACCTGGCCTTGAAGCTGGCCGGACGGCTGTAGCTCGAAGAACGAGTCCCCCGGCCCGCTTCCAGTTCCAGCCGATTCCGCCGGCGGACGCGGACCGCCCTGCCCTGCGGGACGCCGGACGGAGCGAGTAGGGATGTTCAACCACCCGGCGTGACATGCCCGTTCGCCCACGCCCACGCCGCGATCCCGACCCGATTACGCACCCGCAACTTCGCCTGGATGTTCGCGATGTGCGTCTTGGCGGTGCCGGCGGTGATGTACAACTCGGCGCCGATCTCGGCGTTGGTGTGCCCCCGGGCGATCAGCCGAACGATCTCGTGCTCCCGGATGGTGAGCGGATCGGGGACCGGGTGCCCGGCCGGGGTGGGACTCGCGGCCGAGGTCGAGGCCGCAGCGGACGTCGAGTTCGGGTTCGGGTGCGGGTGCGGGTGCGGGTTCGCCGACAGCCGATCAAGCAGGCGGACGGTGACTTGCGGGCTGATCAACGTGTCACCCGCCATCGCCGCCCGGACCGCCTCGATCAACAGCGTGGGCCCGGACCGCTTGAGCAGGAACCCACAGGCCCCGTTGCGCAGCGCGGTGTGCACGTACTCGTCGAGTTCGAAGGTGGTCACCACGATCACCCGCGTGGGCGTGGCCACGTCCGGGCCGGCGAGCCGCCGGGTGAGTTCGAGCCCGTCGAGCCGAGGCATGCGAATATCCGCCAGCACGACGTCCGGACGCAACCGTGCCGCCGCCTCGACGGCCGCGACACCGTCGGCCGCCTCACCGACCACGGTCATGTCCGGCTGCGAATCCAGCACGAGCCGAAACCCGCTGCGAATGTCGTCCTGGTCGTCGGCGATCAGGATGCGCGTGGTCACGGGTTCCTCGTTTCCTGGGTCGAGCGAGCGGTTCCGGCCGTGGGCCCGGGTTGGGGCGGGTCGACAGAGTGTGGAGCGCGGTCGGCGCGGTCGGCGGGCAGGATCGCGTGGACGCGCCAGCCGTGTTCGAGCGGTCCGGCATGGAACTCGCCACCCGCCTCGCGCACCCGCTCACGCAGCCCGGCGAGCCCGCGCCCGCCGCCTCCCGTGCGACGGCGCGCGAGGTCGTCGGTGACGGCGCCGGCGGCGCCCGTGGCGCCCTTGGCGCCCTTGGCGCCCGTGGTGTCGTTGTCGTTGTCGTCCACTACGAGTACCGCCACGGCCGGACGGCCGAATCGGGACGTCGCGGTGACCGCGACGTCCACGCCGACCGCGTTCGGCGCGTGTCGGCGGACATTGGTCAGTGCCTCGACCACCACCCGGTGGACGGCGGCCGACGTCTCACGGGACACAGCGGTCACCGGGATGTCCGAGGTCGGGTCGGCGGTGGTAACGGCGCCGGCGACGGTCATGAGTTCGGGAGCGATGGTCAGGGCCGCACGAGTACCGACCGAGGTGGTGAAGTCGGCGATCAACTCCGGCAACCGATCGATACCGGGCAAGGCCGCCCGAGATGCCGCCCGATCCGAATCGCCGACATGCAGGGTGGTGACCATCCGGTCCATCGACGCCAACGCCGCCAACCCGGCCCGCTCGATCCGCTCGAGGGCGACCAGCGCCTGAGCGGGGTCCGACGCACCGACGAAGCGGGCCGCCTGGGCCTGCGCGACGATGCCACTGACGTCGTGCGCGACGTAGTCGTGCAAGTCCCGGGCGATGTCGAGCTGCTGCTCACGGCGAGCCGACGCGACCGCGGCCACCCGCCGCCGCTCGACCAGTCGCGGATACCCGCCCAAGACCACCGCCCCGACCACCGGAAGCCCCCAGAACACCGCCGCGCCGAACGCCTCCAGGGGGCCACCCCGCCATTCCGCCAACGGCAGCGACCACAGCGCGACCGCCGCCCCCATCGCCCCGATCGCTCCCCCTGCGGATCGCCGCGGCTCCCAACGCGCACACACCCCGACCAGAACCAGCAGTACGGCCACCCGGGCGAGCCCCCACATGCCCGACTCCGTCGACGAGGACCACACCTGCCCCAGGAGGGAGATCAAACAGAGCCCACCCAGCCCGACACACACATACGAAAGCCACGCCCCCGGCCGCGGCCGACACAACACGGCCCACAGCGCCACCGCACCGCCGGCCACGGTCGGCACCACCGCAAAGGAACTCTGCCCAAAACCAATCCCGAGCCCGACACCAACGACGGCAACCACACAGACAACCGCCAAAGCACGACCGCCGGACATCCCGAGCCTGTCGATCCTGGTCCTGGTCCTGGTCCCGGTCCTGTTCCCGAGCGTCATATCCCACCCCGAATCCCACTGACGGCGACATGGCCTCCGGTGCGGACTTCAGCGCCGACCTCGACTCGGAACCCTCCATCGGCAGCAGTGCCCATCGGCGTGTCTCCCCCATCCATCGCCATGATCACCAGAGAGCGTAGACGCGCCCACTTTCCACGCGCCTCTACCAAAAAGCAGAGACCCCACTCCGATCACATCTGCCGATCGTCCGATGGCCCGATGGAGGCCCGGTCCTTCCGGCGAGATGTGGGTGTTGGTCGGGAGAAAAAGCATCCAGGGGCGGTGGCGGGGGGAGGGGGTCGGGTTGCGTATGCCGAAGTGACGTTTCCGGGTGGGTGGGTTTTCGGGCGGGGGCGGTGCCGTGAGGTACTTCGGCGGGCGTTTCCGAAGGAGGCCGGGCCCGGGTGGCGCACCTTCGGTGCGTTTGGGAGGTCACCACCCGGATCCCGAGACGGCCTCGGGCGCAAGGGCCCCTACTGACCTGGGGTTTTGCGTCGTGGGAGGGCGAGAGCGGGTGTCGTGGGCGGGTTTGCGTCTCGGGGAGGTGGGGCTCCGGCTTTCCGTAGGAGGCTTTCTCGCCGCCCGGGTGCCCAGGGGTCCCGTTTTCGGGCGGGGGCGGTGCCGTCGGGTTCTTCGGGGTGCCGTGTGCGGTGGGCCAGGGCGCTTCGGCGTGTAGTGGGTGCGTAAGTGTGCGGCCTCGGGTGCGGGTCTTTGCCTCCGCGAGACGCGAACCCGCCCTCGACACCCGCTTTCGCCCTGCCCACGATGCAAAACCCCAGGTCAGCAGCGATGGCTCGCGTCTGGAGTCGTCCCGGGATCCGGGTGGTGACCTCCCAAACGCACCGAAGGTGCGCCACCCGGGCCCGGCCCCTTCGGAAACGCCCGCCGAAGTACCTCACGGCACCGCCCCCGCCCGAAAACCCCACCCACCCGGAAACGTCACTTCGGCATACGCAACCCGACCCCCGTTACCTTTTCCGTGGCCCTGAAACGGGGCTCCTGGCCTCCGGGTCCGGCATGACTTCTACCCCCTGTCGAACGCATGACCTGGGGGGTGG